>DATACM010000087.1:0-20328 GCA_036259055.1 Acidimicrobiales bacterium
CGAGGCCCATGAGCAGCTCCGCCGGCTGGTGGCTTCGGGGCAGTTGAGCGTGGGGCCCTGGTACGTGCTGCCCGACGAGTTCTGCGTCTCCGGGGAGACGCTCGTGCGCAACCTGGAGCTCGGGCTCGAGCGGGCGGCCGACCTCGGTGGGGCCATGGAAGTCGGCTACCTGCCCGACATGTTCGGCCACGTGGCCCAGATGCCCCAGCTGCTCCGCCTGGCCGGGTTCGAAAATGCCGTGGTGTGGCGAGGCGTGCCCGCCGCCGTCGACCGCACCGGCTTCTGGTGGTCGGCACCGGACGGGTCCACCGTGCGGGCCGAGTACCTCCCGGTCGGCTACGGCAACGGCGCGTCGGTTCCCGACGACGCCAAGCGCCTGCTGGGCCGGATCCGGGCTCACGAGGTCGAGCTCGGACCATTGCTCGCCCCCGGCGCGCCCATGCTCTGGATGAACGGCACCGACCACCAGGTGCCGCAGCCGTGGCTCGGCCGGGTGGTGGCCGAGGTCAACGCCCTCCAGGACGACTACCGCCTGGTCGTGACGTCCCTTCCCGAGTACATGCCGTCGGCGCCGACAGACGGCTTGCCGTCGTGGACCGGGGAGCTGCGCTCGGGTGCCCGCGCCAACCTGCTCATGGGCGTCGCCTCCAACCGGGTCGACGTCAAGCAGGCGGCGGCCCGCGCCGAACGGGCGCTCGAGCGGCGAGCCGAGCCCCTGTGCGCCTTGTTCCTGCCACCGGAGCGCTGGCCGGTGGCGGTCCTCCGCCTGGCCTGGCGCGAGGTCGTCCGCAACGCCGCCCACGACTCCTCGTGCGCCTGCTCGGTCGACGAGGTGGTCGACGCCGTCCTTCACCGCTACGCCGAGGCTCGCCAGATGGCCGACGGTCTCGCCGATCGAGCCCTCGCCGCCCTGGGCGCGTCGTTGAGCGTCGAGGGGCCGGTGGCCGTCAACCCGACCGCCCGCGCTCGCAGCGGACTGGTGGAGGTGGTGGTGCCCGGCGACGCCCCGCCGGGGAGCCAGGTGCTGGCCGCCCATGAGGCGAGGTCGTGGGAGTTCACCGTCTCCGGTGCCGAGGTGGGCACGTCCCTCGGACAGCTGCGTAACCGAGCGTTGGCGGCGGGGGCCGACGTGTGCTCGGTCGCCGCCGTGGAGCACGACGAGGGACTCGAGGTGGTCCTCCGGTTCGGTACTACCTCCCCGATCGAACCCACCACCACCTCGAACCTCTACGACCTCTACGCCCGCGCTGGCGCCCACCGCGACCATCCGGTGTGGGTGCGGGTCGAGGAGGACGCGTTCAGCCGCGCCCTCGTCCGCGTGGACGACGTCCCCTCCTTCGGGTGGCGGGCGGTCCAGCCGGGAGCGGTCGAGCCGGTCCGAGCCGACGGCCGGGTGATGGAGAACGGGCTCGTGAGCGTGGACGTGGATCCCGCCGACGGCACCTTCTCGATCAGCGACGGCTCCGGGCAGGTCGTCGCCGGCCTCGACCGCCTGGTCGACGACGGGGACGCCGGCGACACCTACAACTGGTCGCCTCCCGCTGCCGACGTGGTCGTCGACCGGCCCGATACCGTTCGCGTCGAGGTCGTCGAGGCCGGCCCCCTTCGGGCCGTGCTGGCGGTCATCCGCAGGTTCGCCTGGCCCGAGCAGGTGGTCGCCGGTGCCCGCGCTGGTGTCCGGCTCGTCGAGGCAGAGACCCGCCTGGAGCTTCGTGCCGGCGAGCGTCTCGTCCGGGTCACGACCAGCTTGGACAACCGCTGCCGCGACCACCGCCTGCGGTCGTGGTTCCCGCTGCCCGAGCCGGCGACGTCCTCACGGGCCGAGTGCGCCTTCGGGATCGTGGAAAGGGGGCTGGCCGCCGAAGGTGGGCCTCACGAGGCCGGCCTCCCCACCTTCCCCTCCCGGCGGTTCGTGTCCGCCGGGGGGCTCACCGTCGTCCACGAGGGCCTGCTCGAGTACGAGGTGGTCGACGAGGGCCGGGCCCTCGCCCTCACGCTGCTACGGGCGGTCGGCCTGCTGTCGGGCACCGACCTGGGCACCCGGCCCCAGCCGGCCGGTCCGCCGGTGCCCGTCGAAGGCGCCCAGATGCAGGGCCGCCGGGCGTTTCGCTACGCGGTGGTCCTCGGCGAGGAGGACCCCTGGGCCGCGGTCGACGACGCCTTCCTGCCTCTCGAGGTGGCGACCGGCTCCGGTCACGGGACGCTGCCCCCATCGGGCTCCGCCCTGACCGTCGAGGGGGGCCAGGTCTCGGCCGTCCGCCGCGCCGGGCGCCAGCTGGAGGTGCGCGTCTTCAACCCGACCCCCGCCGAGGCGACCGTGTCGCTTGGCGGACGGTCAGGCAGGGTCGTCGACCTCAGGGGCCGCCCGGTCGGGGGCTTCGACCGCTCCTTTGCCCTCCGTCCCTGGGGCATCGCCACCGCGCGCCTCGACTGAGGAGCCTTCTGGCCCGCTCAGAGCGCGGTTTTGCGCGACTTTCCTGACCCAATGCGGGGTGGGGGGAGTCAGGGCAGGCGGTTCGACCACGCCAGGGAGCCGGCGGCGGCGGCCAGGGCGAAGGCCAGCCCCAGGCCGACGAACCAGGCGGTGGCCTCCCGGCGCTCCGTGCGGTAGCCGATGGAGCTGCCGATGTCGGCGTAGACCCGCCTGAGCTCCTTCTCGGTGGAGGCCTCGAAGAAGCGCCCGTCGGTGATCTCGGCGATCCGGCGGAGGGCCTCCTTGTTCACCGGCACCGGGACCGGATTGCCCTCGACGAAGACGGTCCCCTCGTCGGTGCCGAAGGCGATCGTCGACACCGGCACCTTGGCCTCGGCGGCCGCTCGGGCGGCGGCGTCGTTGGGGCGCCCCACGGTGGTCTCCCCGTCGGACATGAGCACGATTCGGGCCGGAGCGGGCTGCTGGCCGGGCTCCCCCGGGACGGCGGCGATGCTCCCCAGCGAGGCGTAGATCGCCTCGCCGATCGCCGTAGCCGGGCCCAGCTCGAGGTTGGCGATGCTGTGCTTGATGATCTCGTGATCGGTGGTGGGCGCCACCAGCACCTGGGCGGTGCCGGAGAACGAGACCAGGCCGACGTTGAGGCGGGGCGGCACGAGGTCGACGAAGGAGGTGGCCGCCTGCTGGGCCGCCCGCAGGCGGTTGGGGCTCACGTCAGTGGCCTGCATCGACAGCGACACGTCGACCGCCATGAGGATCGTCGCCCGCTCCCGCGGCACCCGAACCTCGCGCGTCGGCTGGGCGAAGGCGGTGACGAAGAGGGTCAGGGCCAGGAGAAAGGCGGCCGCCGGCAGGTGGCGCCGCCATCCGGGCCGCCGCGGGGCGACCGACTCAAGCAGCGCCAGGTTGGTGAAGCGCACTGCGTACTGCTTGCGCCGCAGCTGGAGGAGCACGTACAGCAGGGCCAGGGCGACGACCCCGAGGAGGAGCCACAGCCGGTTGGCGGAGAGGAAGGTCACAGGACGAGCTCCGGCGGGCGTGACGGTGGCGGTGGGGGCGGCGGCGGCGGCGAGGCCGTGCCGGCCACTGCCGGCGACGGGGCGTTCACCCCGGCCCGGCGGTGGCGGGACGTGACGACGAAGCGGACCACGTCGCGCATCCAGTCCCGGTCGGTGCGCAGCACCAGGTGTTGGGCGCCCGCCTGGCGGATGGCGGCGGCGATGGCGGCCCGCTCGGCGGCGGCCGCCTCGGCGTAGCGCTGGCGCAGCTTCGGCTTTCCGGTGGGCACGTCGAGGCGCCGGCCGGTCTCGGGGTCCACCAGGCTCAAGAAGCCGACGTTGGGCAGCTCGAGCTCCCGGGGATCCACGATCTCGACCGCCAGCACCTGGTGGCGCAGGGCCAACCCGCGCAGCGGGCGATGCCAATCGGGCGGGGCAAGGAAGTCCGACACCACGACCGCCACCCCCCGCCGCCGGGGCGGCTGGAGAAGCTGGCGGACCCCGGCCGCGAGGTCGCTGGCCCCCGCTCCGTCGCCGGCGCGAGGGCGCGTGGCCAGCCGGTGCAGGAGGGCGAACAGGGCCTGACGGCCGCCCTGGGCGGGTATCCGGATCGTCCCTTCGGGCGTCACGAGGACCGCGCCCATACGGTTCCCGATGCGGGCGGTGAGGAAGCCCACCGCCGCCACCGCCGCCAGCGCGAGGTCCCGCTTCTCGCACTGCGCCGTCCCGAAGTCGAGGCTGGCCGAGCAGTCGACCACCACCCACGTCTCCAGCTCCCGGTCGGCCACCTCGTCGCGCACGTGCGGCACGGTGGTGCGGGCGGTGAGGCTCCAGTCCATCCGGCGCACGTCGTCACCCGGCTGGTAGGGACGGCTCTCGCCCGGCTCGCTGCCCGGCCCGGGCAGCAGCCCGTGATAGTCGCCTTGCAACAGCCCGTCGAGGCGGTGGGTGACCAGCAGCTCCAGCTGGCGCAGGACCTCCTCGGGGCGCCGATCAGAGACGAGGGGAAGAGTGTTCAATCGCCCCTCATGCCGACTGGGTCAGAGGTGCGGGCGGGTCCTGGCTGGGCGCCAGGCGGGGAGCGGGCACCCGCTCGAGCACGGTCTGCAGCACCGCGTCGACCGACACACCGTCGGCGAGCGCCTCGTAGGAGAGCACGATCCGGTGGCGCATGAGCTCGAAGGCGACGTCGACGATGTCCTGGGGCATGACGTAGTCACGGCCCCGCAGCAGCGCCATCCCCCTGGCGGCGGCCACCAGGCCGAGGCTGGCGCGGGGACTGGCGCCGTAGGCGATCTGGGAGGCGAGCTCGGGAGCACCCGACTCGGCCGGCGCCCGCGTGGCGTGCACCAGGCGGACGGCGTAGTCGACGATGGCCCGGTGGGCGAAGACGTCGTCGGTCGTCCGCTGGAGGCGGAGGAGGTCGTCGAGGGACAGCACCTGGTTGGCATGAGGCGGGTTGACGCCCATGCGCTGGACGATCTCGACCTCCTCGGCCCGGTCGGGGTAGTCGACCATCACCTTCATGAGAAAGCGGTCCCGCTGCGCCTCGGGCAGCGGGTAGACGCCCTCGGACTCGATCGGGTTCTGGGTGGCCAGCACGAGGAAGGGCTGGGGCACGGGGTGGGTGAGGCCGCCGATCGAGACCTGCCGCTCGGCCATGACCTCGAGCAGGGCCGACTGGACCTTGGCCGGCGCCCGGTTGATCTCGTCGGCCAGCACGAAGTTGGCGAAAACGGGTCCGAACTCGACGTCGAAGGTCTCCGTCGACGCCCGGTAGATGCGGGTGCCCACCAGGTCGGAGGGGATCAGGTCGGGCGTGAACTGGATGCGCACGAACGTGCCCCCGACGACCTCCGCCAGCGTCTCCACCGCGAGGGTCTTGGCCAGCCCGGGAACGCCCTCGAGCAGCACATGGCCCCGGGCGAGCAGGCAGGCGAGCATCCGCTCGACCACCCGGTCCTGGCCGACGATGACCTTCTTCACCTCGAATAGCGCCGTCTCCAGCATGGCGGCGGCCGACGCGGTGGCCTCCGCCGGGGGGGCGGCGGGACGGGTTCCGGTCTCGCTGGGAGTGCTGATGGTCCCTCCTCGTGTGGTCGGACCGACGCCGGCCACTGTGACACCCGGAGCTGAGATGTTCCTGAGGAAATGGTACGACCCCGCTGGCAGGGGCACGACGCGTCGACAGCTGCCCTCGGGCGTGAGATAGTCCCGGGCCTTCCTCTAACGTGTCGGCAGCCGCGGCGTGCGGCTGACCGAGAGCCCCATATGCAACAGGCCCGCAGCGAGGACTCGCCGACCGCCGCCGACCAGGCCCCGTCGGCCCCGGCAGAGGAAGACGGCCGCCGAGGGCTGACCGACGAGGAGGCCGCCGCCCGGCTGGCCGCCCGCAAAGGGGACGAGATCCCCCGCACCGGCCGCACCGTCGGCGACATCCTGCGGGCGAACATCCTCACCCGCTTCAACGCCCTCCTCGGCGGGCTGTGGGTGACCGTGCTCGTCGTCGGCCCCCTCCACGACGCCCTCTTCGGGCTGGTGATGGTGGCCAACAGCGCCATCGGCATCGCCCAGGAGCTACGAGCCAAGCGGACCCTCGACCGTTTCCGCGTTGTCAGCACGCCGGTGGCCACCGTCGTCCGCTCCGGTCGATCCCGCACGGTGCCCGTCTCCGATGTCGTGGTCGACGACGTGGTGGAGGTCGGCGCCGGCGAGCAGATCGTCGTCGACGGGACGGTCGTCGCCAGCGACGGTCTCGAGGCGGACGAGTCGCTCCTCACCGGGGAGTCGCACCCGGTGCCCAAGAGCGAGGGCGACGAGGTCCTGTCCGGCAGCGCGGTCGTCGCCGGGCGCGGCTCGTACGTGGCGACCCGGGTGGGCTCGCAGTCCTACGCCAACACCCTCGCCGCCGCCGCCCGCCAGTTCAGCCTCGTGCACTCCGAGATCCGCGCCGGTATCGACCGCATCCTGCGGTGGGTGACCTGGGCGCTGGTGCCCACCGCCATCCTCTTGTTCGCCAGCCAGCTGGCCGGCCAGCCGGACACGTCCGACGCGGTGCGGGGGGCGGTCGCCGGGGTGGTCGCCATGGTGCCCGAGGGACTCGTCCTGCTCACCAGCCTTGCCTTCGCCCTCGGCGTGGTGAGGCTGGGGCGCCGGAAGGTCCTCGTCCAACAGCTGCCGGCCATCGAGGTGCTGGCGCGCGTCGACGTCGTGTGCGTCGACAAGACGGGCACGCTCACCGAAGGCGGGCTGCGGGTGACCGAGGTGGTGACCCTGACGCCCGACCAGGAGTCGCCCGTCGCCGCCCTCGCCGCCCTTGCCCGCGTCGATCCCAGCCCCAACACGACGGCCAACGCGATCACCGAGGCCTTCGGCGATCCACCCGACTGGAAGGCCGACTCGTCGGTGCCCTTCTCCTCCGCCCGCCGCTGGAGCGGCGCGAGCTTCGGGTCCCTCGGTACCTGGGTCCTCGGGGCCCCCGACGTGCTGCTGGGTACCACCGCCGACCCCCGGGTCCGCGCGCTGGTCGACTGGTACACCGGTCGAGGCGAGCGGGTGGTCGTGCTCGCCCGGGGTGGCCACCTGGACGGCCAGCAGCTGCCCCGCGGGCTGGAAGCGGTCGCCCTCGTCGTGCTGCACCAGAGGACACGCCCGGACGCCGCCGCCACCGTCCGGTACTTCGCCCAGCAGGGCGTCACCGTGAAGGTCCTCTCCGGCGACCACCCTCGAACCGTCGGGACGGTCGCCGAGGGAGTTGGCATCGCCAGCGCCGACCCCCCGGTGGACGCCCGCCACCTCCCCCAGACCCGGGGCGAGCTGGCCGACCTGGCCGAGCAGCGCCACGCCTTCGGGCGGGTGGGGCCCGACACGAAGCGGGAGATCGTCGAGGCCCTCCAGGCCCGCGGCCACGTGGTGGCCATGGTGGGCGACGGGGTCAACGACGTCCGCGCCCTCAAGACCGCCGACATCGGCCTGGCCATGGGGTCCGGCACCCACGCCGCCCGCGCCGTCTCCGAGCTCGTCCTGCTCAACGACTCCTTCGCCGGCCTCCCCCACGTCGTGCGAGAGGGACGGCGGGTCATGGGCAACGTCGAGCGGGTGGCCAACCTCTTCGTCACCAAGACGACCTACGCCCTGCTGCTGGCGCTGGCGGTCGGGGTGGCCACTCTTCCGTTCCCCCTCCTGCCCCGCCAGCTCACCCTCGTCGGCTCGCTCACCATCGGCATCCCGAGCTTCTTCCTCGCCTTCTCTCGCCGCGCCCCCCGCGCCCGCCCCGGGTTCGTGCCCCGGGTGCTGGCCTTCGCCGTCCCCGCCGGGGTCTGCGCCGCCGGCGCCACCTTCGTCGCCTACGCCTTGGGCCGCCTCGCCCCCGACGTCAACCTCGACGAGAGCCGGACGATCGCCACCATGGTGCTGTTGGGCGTGGGGCTCTCCCTCCTCGTCCGCCTGGCCCGTCCCCTCACCCGCGGTCGCCGGGCCATGATCGCCGGGCTGGGCGCCGCCTACGTGCTCGCCCTGGTCGTGCCGGCGGCGAGCGAGTTCTTCCTGCTCAACGTCCCGCCGCCCATCGTCATCGTGGCCGCCGTGGGCTCCGCCTCGATCGCCATGTGGGTGTTCGACTGGGTCGTGAGCACCCAGGAGGTCTGGATGGGGTGGCTGCAGCGCCGGGGTCGCCGCTCCCGCCGGCCAGCCGCCGAAGAGGGCGTGTGAGCGGGCCCACCCACGACGACGACTCGTCCTCCTCCCGGCCGAGGAGCCGACAGGTCGGGCGGGCCCTGTTCTCGGTCGCCGTCGTGGCGATCGTCTACTTCGGCGTCCTCCCCCAGATCGCCGACGTCGGCGAAGTCTGGGACCAGATCCAGGCGATGACGCCGATCGAGCTGGCGACCCTCGTCCTGGCCGCCACCTGGAACCTGGTCACCTACCTGTTCGTCGTCCTGCCCGCCCTGCCCGGCCTCACGTGGGGCCAGGGGGTGGTCGTCACCCAGTCGACGACGGCGGCGTCCAACGTGCTCCCCGCCGGCGCGGCCGTCGGCATCGGCATGACCTACGCCATGTACTCGTCGTGGGGCTTCCCGCGGTCGGAGAGCACCCTCGCCATCCTCGTCTCCGGCGTCTGGAACACGTTCATGAAGCTGGGCCTGCCGGTGCTCGCCCTCGCCCTTCTCGCCCTGTCCGGCGACGCCAACGTGGCCCGGGTCACCGCCGGGCTGGTCGGCATCGGGGCGCTGCTGGGCGGCATCGGGGTCTTCTGGCTGATGCTGCGCAGCGACGCGATGGCGCGCCGGGTGGGCGACAGGGCGGGCGCGGTGGTGTCGACGCTTCGCCGAGTGGTGCGCCGGCCACCCGTCACCGGATGGGGCGAGGGGGCCGTCCGGTTCCGGTCCCAGACGATCCGTCTGCTGCGCCGGTCGTGGGTGCGCCTGACCGTCGGCGGGCTGGTGAGCCATCTCTCGCTCTTCCTCGTGCTGCTATTGACGCTGCGCCACGTGGGCGTGTCCGAGCGGGAGGTCGGATGGATCGAGGTCCTGGCCGCGTTCGCCTTCGTCCGCCTGCTCTCGGCCCTGCCCATCACGCCCGGCGGGGTCGGGGTGGTCGAGCTGGGCCTGACCGCCGCCCTGGTGGCGGCGGGCGGCGACCGGGCCAAGGTGGTGGCCGCCGTCCTCGTCTTCCGAGGGCTGACCTACCTCCTCCCCGTTCCCGTGGGGGTCGTGTGCTACGCCATCTGGCGCCGGCGGTCGTCGTGGCGGAAGGCCCCCGAGCCCGAGCCCCCGCCGGCTCCTGTCATCCTGGGCGGACCGGGAACGTGATGGACGAGCCGTGCTGCTGAACCACCGCCGGGCGGGACGCATCGCCCTCGTCCTCGTGTCCGCCGGTGCCCTCATGCTGGTGGCGGTGGCGTGGTCCCCCACCTTCTCGGCCGTGCAAGAGGTGGACGACGCGTGGCGCAGCCTGATGATCGACCTTCGTGTGTCGCCCCTCGTCTGGGTGGCCAAGGTCTTGGCCTTCGTGGGCAGCCCGTGGATCAACTGGCCGCTGCGCGTCGCCGCCGGGGTGCTGCTCGCGATTCGCCGGCGTTGGGTGCAGCTGACCGCCTTCGCGCTCGCCGTCGTCACGTCCGAGGCGCTCATCGGCCCGCTGAAGGTGCTCTATGAGCGGCCCCGGCCACCGGCGAGCGTGGTCCCCACCCACGGTTTCTCGTTCCCCTCGGGCCACGCCGTCGCCGGCGCGGTGACCGCCGTGGGGCTGGTGCTGGTGCTGCTGCCGCCCGGCCCGCGGCGCTGGGCCTGGGAGGTGCGCGCCGCGGTCTACGCCTCGTTGATGGCGCTGAGCCGCACCTACCTCGGCGTGCACTGGTTGTCCGATGTGGTGACGGGCGGGCTGCTGGGCGTCGGCGTGGCCGTGGGATGGCCGGCGCTCCTGCAGGAGATCCGCGACGTCCGGCTGCCCCGGCGCCGGGCCCGATCACCGTCCTGACGCCGTGCCCTGGGCGGACCGTTCCCCCGCGTCGGCAAGGATGGCGGTGATGCCTCCCCGCACCCAGCCGTCAGCGTGGGCCCAGCCCGTGCTGGGCCAGCCAGGCGCGCGCCACGTCGGCGACCGGCCGGCCGTCGACGTCCACCTGGCGGTTCAGGACGACCAGGTCCTCGGTGTGCAGCTGGGCGCTCACCGCGTCCAGCGCCTGGCCCAAGCGCTCGCCGTGGCGGCGCAGGGCGTCGGTGCGCACGACGGGGACCAGGTTCTCGGCCGGCTGCAGCCGCCGGTCGTCCTCGAGAAGGACGAACCTCTCCGCCGCCGGGCTGGTGGTGAACACGATGGCGGCATCGACCTCCTCGCCCTCGAGGGCGGCGACCGTCTGCGGACCGCTGCCGTCGAGGGGCCGGAACTCCTTGAACGCCAGGCCGTACGTCGACCGCAGGCCGAGCAGGCAGAAGGGGCGCTCCGGGCACTCGGGAGGTCCGCCGAAGACCAGGTCACCGGCCACCGGGGCCAGGTCGCTGATCCGTCTCAGCCCCAGGCGCTCGGCCGTCTGGCGGGTGACGGCCACGCCGTTCTGGTTCTGGCCCGGCGCCGGAGTGAGCACGGTGACGCCCCGCGCCTCGAAGATCTGTCGCAGCAACGGGTAGGCGGTGGCCGCGTCGGTGAGCGCCGCCCCTGTCAGGGTGCCTTCGTGCAGGAACCGCAGGGCGGTCCCGAGGTACTCGGGGACCATGTCGAGGGCGCCCTGCTCCAGGGCCGGCTCGACGACTTCGCGCGACCCCAGGCCCGTGGCCCGCTGCACCGGGAAGCCCGCCGCCTCCAAGGCTTGGGCGTAGACCTCTCCCACGGTGCCGCTCTCGGAGAAGTCGAACGACCCGACGATGACGCCGCGGGTCGTGGTGCCGGTCGTCTCGCCGTCCCCCCCGCCCCCGTTCCCACCCCCGCCGCAGGCGGCGAGCAGGAGGCCGAGGACGATGACTGATGCCCCCAGGCGGCGATGGGGAGGGAGCCGCACGGCGGCATTGTCCCACGAGCACAACACCCCTCCGGTGGTCCGCCCGACCCGACGGCGCCCATCCGGCGCGCCCCCGCCTCTCCCGAAGGACCTCCGCCGCAGCGGCCTGGTGTGGGCGGCGCTGGCCGGGGCGGTGCTGCTCTTCTGGTTCGTCCTGTTCCTCACCGGCCGGCGTCCGAGCGCCGACCTCGTCGACCGGGCGATCCTGCGGGAGGTGGCGGAATGGCGCACGCCCAGCCTCACCCGCTTCATGCGCGGGGTGCAGTGGCTCGGCGACGAACGGGTCCTGCTCGCCGTCTCGGCCGTCGTGCTCACCGTCGCCGCCGCCTTCCGCCGCTTCCGGCACGTGCTGGTCTTCGGGGGGTGCGCGCTGTTCGCCATCTGGCTGACGTCGCTCGTCCAGATCGTCCTCGCCCGACCCCGCCCGGTGAACGTGCCGATCCTCGGCGAGTGGGACGGGTTCTCCCATCCCTCCCGCCCCATGGTCGGCTTCGGCCTCACCCTCGTCGGCATCGCCTACACGCTCGTCCCCCAGGGACGGTGGCGGGTGGCGCGTGGGGCGGAGGTGCCGCCCGAGCAGCAGCGGATGTCGGCGATCGTGTGGGTGATCGGGGCGCTCCTCCTGTTGCTGGGCTTCGCCCAGATCTACCTCGCCGTCGAGAACCCGACCGACGTCCTCGTCGGCGCCATCGTCGGGGTGGCCATCCCCACGGTCGCCTTCCGGCTGCTGGCGCCCGCCGAGGTGTTCCCGATCACCTACCGGCGCCAGCGGACGGCCCATGTGGACGTCGGCGGGCGACGGGGCGAGGCCATCTGCCGGGCCCTGACCGAGCAGCTCGGGCTCGAGGTGGTGTCCGTGGAGCCCTTCGCCCTCGAGGGCTCGTGGGGATCCACGCCGCTGCTCCTCAAGCTGGCCACCGACGACCCGCCGGCTCTGTTCGGCAAGCTGTACACCGCGACGCACCTCCGCTCCGACCGCTGGTACAAGTTGGGGCGGACGCTGCTGTACGGCCGCCTGGAGGACGAGGCCACCTACTCCAGCGTGCGCCGGCTGGTCGAGTACGAGGACTACCTCCTCCGACTGATGGGGGCCCACGGCCTGCCCGTCGCCGAGTGCTACGGGTTCGTCGAGATCACCCCCGAGCGCGAGTACCTGATCGTGACCGAGTTCCTGCAGGGCGCGGTCGAGATCGGCGACGTCCGCATCGACGAGTCGGTGATCGACGACGGCTTGGCCGTCGTGCGCCGCCTCTGGGACGCCGGGCTGGCCCACCGCGACATCAAGCCGGCCAACGTGCTGCTGCGCAACGGCAAGGTCTTCTTGGTCGACCTCGCCTTCGCCGAGGTGCGCCCGTCGCCGTGGCGGCAGGCGGTGGACCTGGCCAACATGATGCTCGTCCTGGCGCTGAGCAGCGACCCCCACCTCGTATACGCCCGGGCCCGCCTGCTGTTCTCCGACGCCGAGCTGGCCGAGGCCTTCGCCGCCACCCGAGGCGTGACCATGCCCGCCCAGCTCCGGGCCCGCCTGCGGGAGGACGGTCGGGACTGCCTCCGGCGGATGCGGGAGCTGGCTCCCGACCGCCCCCCGATCCGCATCCAGCACTGGAGCCTGCGCCGGTTGGGGCTGAGCGCCGCCGTCCTGGCCGGCGCCGCCCTCGCCCTCCTGGGCGTGTTCAACGCCATGGGCGACATCAGGGTCCTGTGAGCTCCTCGCACCGGGAGCTTCGGCGGCGGCGGTGCCGTCTGCTGCCTCTGGGCTTGGTCGGCCTGGTCGTGCTCTCGGGCTGCGCCACCCGCTACAAGTCCAACGTCGTCCCCGACTGCCGCAACACCGAGACGCTGGTGCTCATGGCCCAGTCGGTGCCGACGGCCCAGCGGGTCCCCTGCATCCAGAGCGTGCCGGCGGGGTGGACGTTCGAGACCATCGACATCCGCGACGGCCACTCGTTCTTCGCCCTCGACTCCGACCGCGCCGGCGACCGGGCGGTGCGGGTCACGCTCCGCCGGTCGTGTGACGTCTCCAGCGCCACCGAGATCGTGAGCGACGAGCCCGGCACCCGACGGTACGAGCGGGTCGAGTCGGTCCTGCGGGCCTACCGGGGTGTGCGCACGTACCAGTTCCCGGGAGGGTGCGTGACCTACCGCTTCGACTTCGAACGACGGGGGCTCGCCCTTGTCAACGAGGTGTCCCTGGCCATCGGCTTCGTCACGCGCCAGGAGGTGGCCCGCCAGGCCCGGCTGCCGTCGCTCTGAGCCCCCTTATTCGATGCCGTGGAGCTCGGCCTTCATCACCCGGGCCATGAGCGAGGCGAGGGCCTCCGTCGCCGGCTTGCCCTCGTGGATCACCGCCACGACCTCGCAGGCGATGGGCGTCTCCACCCCGGCGCGGGCGGCCAGCTCGACCACCGCCTGCGACGTCCGGACGCCCTCGGCCACCATGCGCGTCTCGCCGGTGATGTCGGCGATGGTGCGGCCTCGGCCGAGCTGCTCGCCCACCCAGCGGTTGCGGCTGCGCCGGCTCATGCACGTGGCCACCAGGTCGCCCATGCCGGCCAGACCGGCGAACGTCAGGGGCTGGCCACCTAGGGCGACGCCCAGGCGGGTGAGCTCGGCCAGCCCCCTCGTGATCACCGCGGCCCTGGTGTTGTCCCCGAACCCCATGCCGTCGCAGATCCCCGAGGCGATGGCCATGACGTTCTTCACCGAGCCGGCCAGCTCGCAGCCCACCAGGTCGGGGTTCGTGTAGACGCGGAAGGTGTCGGTGGAGCACAGCTGCTGGAGCTCGGTGGCCAGCCCGTCCCGACCCTCTCCGGCCGCCGCCACCACGCTGGCGGTGGGATGGCCGAGCCCGACCTCCTCGGCCAGGTTGGGCCCGGTGAGCACGGCGCAGGGATGCCCTGGCAGCACCTCGGCGACCACCTCGGTCATGCGCTTCAGCGTCCCCTGCTCCATGCCCTTGGTGACGCTCAGCACCGGCACGGTGGGGCCGACGTACGGCGCGGCGGCGGAGAGGACGCCCCGGAAGCCGTGCGAGGGCACCGCCATCACCACCAGGTCCGCCTCCGCCACCGCCGGCGCGAGCTCGGCGGTGACCGACACCCCGTCGGGGAGGCGGAGGTCGCCCACGTAGTCGGGGTTGCGCCGCTCCCGTCCGAGGCGGTCGGCCAGCTCGGGGCGGCGGGCCCACAGCACGGTGGGCACGCGTGAGGCGAGCATGGCGGCCAGCGTCGTTCCCCACGATCCGGCGCCGAGCACCACGACCCTCGTCGCCACGGCGATGTCTCCTCCCCCCGGGCGGGGCCCTCCTCGCCTTGGATGGGGCCCCTGCCGCATCCGGCGCCGTGACCCTAATGCCGGATGCACGAACCGCTCCCGTACACTCGGTCCATGGAGGGAGGTCCCTTCGTCGTCGCCCAGCTGTCGGACCTGCACTGCGGCTCCCCGTACTTCGACGGTGCGCTGCTCAAGGCGGCGGTCGACGAGGTCCTCGGCCTGCGCCCCGACCTGGTCGTCATCGGCGGCGACCTGACCGCCGAGGGCTACCCACCCGAGTTCGAGACCGCTCGGCGCTTCCTCGAGCCTCTCTTCGAGCAGGGCCTGGACGTGCTGGTGATCCCCGCCAACCACGACTCGAAGAACGTCGGCTACCTCCACTTCAGCGACGCCTTCGGGCCCGGCGACGTGCCCGACAAGGGGGACAAGGTGATGTCGCTCACCGTCCCCGTCGGCGAGCCCGACGGCCGCGGGCCCTGGCGGGTGCAGGTCGTGGCCATCGACTCCTCGAAGCCCGATCTGGCCGAGGGGGAGGTCGGGCGCGAGCGCTACCGGTGGATACGGGAGAAGCTCGAGGTGGAGGCCGACTTCCGGATCTTCGTCCTGCACCACCACCTCGTGCCCGTGCCGGGCACCGGCCGGGAGCGCAACACCGTGTGGGACGCCGGCGACGTGCTCGCCCTGCTGGCCGACGTCGACGTCGACCTCGTCCTCTCCGGCCACAAGCACGTCCCCCACCTGTGGCTGCTCGACCGGGTTCTCATCGTGAACTCCGGGACGGTGTCGACCTACCGGCTCCGGGGCTACACCCGGCCGTCGTACAACGTCCTCGAGATCAGCGACGACGAGGTGCGGGTGAGCCTTCGCTACCCGGGCGCGGGCGCGGCCCTGGCCGGCGTCCTCGACCGCCGGAGGATGGCCCTCACGACCACGCCCGAGCTCACCGGGATGTTCACCCGAGCGGCGCACATCCCGTGACGCTCGGGCTCGGCCCGGTGGCGGTGCTGCTGCCGGTGAAGTCCTTCTCCGACGCCAAGCTCCGCCTCGCTCCCACCCTGGGTCCAGAGGCCCGGCGGCAGCTGGCGCGCGCCATGGCCACCCACGTGGTGGCGTGCGCCCGCACCCTCCCGGTGGCGGTGGTGTGCGACGACACGGAGGTGGCGGCCTGGGCGCGCGACCACGGAGCCTTGGTCGTCTGGGAACCCGAGCGGGGGCTGAACCGCGCCGTGGAAGCCGGCGTCGCCCGGCTCGGCTCGGAGGGGGCGAGGCGGGTCATCGTCGCCCACGCCGACCTGGCCTTCGCCCGCGAGCTCGGCTGGGTCGGCGCCTTCGCCGGCGTCACCGTGGTGCCCGACCACCGGGACGACGGCACCAACGTGATCTGCGTCCCGGCGGACAGTGGCTTCACGTTCTCCTACGGGCCCGGCTCCTTCGCCCGCCACGGCGACGAGGCCCGCCGCCTGGGGCTTCCGTTGCGGGTGGTACGCGAGCCGTTGCTGGGCCACGACGTCGACGTCCCGTCCGACCTCGTCGCCGCCAACGCGTGACTCGTGACTGACGTCACGGTCGACCTGGCCCTCCCGGCGCGGGCGCTGGCCGTCGGCGCTCACCCCGACGACGTGGAGTTCGGGTGCGGGGGGACACTGGCCAAGTGGGCGGCGGCCGGCTGCGAGATCTTCCACCTGATCTGCACCGACGGGTCCAAGGGCTCGTGGGACCCTGACCAGGACGTCGCCGAGCTGGTGGCGACGCGGCGGGAGGAGCAGCGGGCGGCGGCCCGGGCGCTCGGGGGCTCGGGCGACGTGGTGTTCTGCGGTTGGACCGACGGCGAGCTCGAGGCCGGGCTGCGCCAGCGGTGGGAGGTGGCGTCGTGGATCCGCCGCCTCCGCCCCGAGGTCATCCTGGGCCACGACCCGTGGAAGCGCTACCGCCTCCACCCCGACCACCGGGCCGCCGGCTTCCTGCTCACCGACGGCATCGTCGCCGCCCGCGACCCGCACTTCTTCCCCGAGCTGGCCGCACCACCGCACCGGCCCACCACGCTGCTGCTTTGGGAGGCGGACGAGCCCGACCACGTCGAGGATGTGTCGCGACACCTGGACACCAAGCTCGCCGCCCTCCTGTGCCATCGCAGCCAGTACCGCTCGACCATGCGCATCGGCGACGAGCCGTCGGCCGAGGAGGTCGAGCAGTTCGCGGCGCGTGTCCGCCAACGGGCCACGGAGCACGGTCACCTCGCCGGCGTGGACTACGGCGAGAGGTTCAAGGCGGTCCGCGAGCTCTAGCGCTCGCGGCTCTGGCGCGTCAGGCGGGGGGGCCGGGGATCTTCTCGGCCGTCTCCCTCGTCTTGGTGGCGCTGTACCTCTTCTGAGGCTGCTTGGCCGCCGTCAGGGCGCCCTTCTTCGCAGCCGTCTTCTTGGCCAGGAGCTTCTTAGCTCCCTTCTTGACCGTCGCCTTCTTGACCGGTGCCTTCTTGGCCGGGGCCTTGGTGGCGGCCGCCTTCTTGCCGACGGCCTTCTTGACCGGTGCCTTCTTCGCCGCCGCCTTCACCGGCGACTTCTTCGCCGGCGCCTTGGTCGCCGCCTTCTTGCCGACCGGCGCCTTGTCCTTGACGGCGGCGACCGTCTTCTTGGCCGCAGCCCGGACCTTCTTCACCACGCTCATGTGCTGCCCTCCCTCAACGGCTACGACCGGACTTGACGGCCTTTTTGGCGCCGCCCGCCTTCTTGGCAGGTGCCTTCCGGGCGGGAGCCTTCTTGGCCGCCTTCTTCGCCCCACCCGCCTTCTTGGCCGCTGCCTTCTTGCTGGCGCCGGCCTTCTTGGCCCCACTGACGTTGAGGAACTCCTTGAGAGTGGAGCTGGCAGAGAACTTGACCGCCTTGGTGGCCGGGATCTTCACCGCCTCGCCGGTGCGCGGGTTGCGACCGGTGCGGGCCCTGCGCTGGGTGGTGGAGAACGAGCCGAACCCCGGCCAGCCGACGCGGTCGCCGCTGCGGGCCGCCGAACGGACCGTGTCGAAGAACGCGTTCAGCACGCTCTCGGCCTGCTGGCGAGGGACACCCGCCTCTCCCGCGACTCGGTCGACCACGTCTGCCTTGTTCACCGCCACCTCCCAGTCAGGGGCATGTACCTGACCAATCAGACTCGAATGGCATGGCCAGGTCAAGCATTTCCGTTGTGCTGCAAGGGTTCCAGCGCCATCTGGACGAGAAAGTCCTTTGTTTGCAACGCTTTCCCATGGCTCGACGCCTGAACCGGTTGTTTGCCGGCGCCCTCTTGGTGCTCCTCGTCGCCGCCTGTGACACCGTCCGACAGGTGGAGAGGGTCGAGAACGTGCGGCCTCCGGCGGTCGGCACGCCCCAGCAACCGTCCGACGTGCAGGGGATCTACCGGTCGCTCAGCAAGGCCGTGCTCCAGCTCCGGGGCAACGGCGACCTGGTCCTCGTGGCGCCCGCCGGCGGTGGCCCCGACAGCGGGAAGTTCACCCTCCAGGACGGCCGCCTCGAGGTGCAGACGGACAACTGCGGCGAGACGGTGGGGATCTACGAGATGGTCGTCACCGGCGAGCAGGAGCCGGGCAAGGCGACCCTGCAGATCAACGCCATCGGCGACGAGTGCGCCGGGCGCCGCCGCGACCTCACGGCCTATCCCTGGGTGTACGCCAACTCCTGAGACGGCGGAATCAGTCGAGCAGCTCGTCGACCAGCGACTGGAGGTCGTCGACCACGAAGTCGGGCGCGGGGTCGTCGGGCACCTCGTCGGGGTCGGTGACGCCGCTCATCACGAGGGCGAAGCGCACCCCGAGGAGCTCGGCCATCTTGCCGTCGGTGGAGGGTCGGTCACCGACGAGGATCGCTCCCTCGACGTCGTCGCCCAGGCGTGACCTGATGAGGTCGGCCATGGGCTGGTGCGGCTTGCCCGCCACCTCGGGCTCGACGCCGGCGGCCACGGCCACGGCCGCCAGCAGCGACCCGCCACCCGGGATGGGGCGGTCCGGGGTCGGATAGGTGGGGTCGTCGTTGGTGCCGATCAGGCGGGCACCGTCGTCCACCGCGTGGTAGGCGGTGGTGAGGCGCTCGTAGTCGAACTCCCGGTGCCACCCGACGATCACCGCGTCGGCCGGGCCCTCGTACACGGGCTCGACGCCTCGGCGCTCGAGGGCTTCCTTGACCCCGACACCGGCACAGACCAGCGCCTTGGTGCCCGGCTCGAGCATCTCGGCCGAGGCCAGGGCCGAGGTGGCGACCTCGTCCTCGTCGGCCTCGATGTCCATGCTGGCCAGCTTCTCGAGCACGTCGCTGACCGGGTGCGAGGAGTTGTTGGTGACGAAGATGATCCGCTCCCCCGCCTCCCGAAGGCGCGCCACCGCCTTGGCCGAGCCCCGCACTGGGTCGGAGCTGAGCCAGACGACACCGTCGAGATCGAGGATCCAGGCCGTACCCGTGTTGTAGCAAAGCGCAGGCGGGAACGACGAACCGGGCATGATGGCGGCCGTGCGAGCCCTCACGGTGGCGCCCGGCCAGCCGGGCTCGGCCCGGCTCGAAGACGTCGAGGAGCCGGCCGCCGGCGGGGACGACCTGCTCGTCGAGGGCATCGCCGTGGGCATCTGCGGCACCGACGCGGAGATCGTGAGCGGGGCGTACGGCGAGGCGCCGCCGAGCGAGGAGCGGCTGGTGATCGGCCACGAGTCGCTGGGCCGGGTGCTCGAGGCGCCGGCGGCGAGCGACGTCGGGCCCGGGGACCTGGTGGCGGGCATCGTCCGCCGACCCGACCCCGTCCCGTGCGCGGCATGTGCCGCCGGCGAGTGGGACATGTGCCGCAACGGGCTCTACACCGAGCGGGGCATCAAGGGCCTCCACGGCTACGCCTCCGAGCGCTGGACGCTGGAGCCGCGGTTCGCCGTCCGCGTCGACCCCGCCCTCGAGGGCGTCGGCATGCTCCTCGAGCCGACCAGCGTGGTGGCCAAGGCGTGGGACCACATCGAGCGGGTGGGCGCCCGGGCGTTCTGGGCGCCAGCCCGGGTGCTGGTCACCGGCGCGGGGCCCATCGGCCTCCTCGCCGCCCTCCTGGGGGTGCAGCGAGGCCTCGACGTGCACGTCCTCGACCGCAACACCACCGGGCCCAAGCCGTCGCTGGTCGCCGCCCTCGGCGCCAGCTACCACACCGAAGGGGCGGTCGACCTGGCCGCCGGGTCCGACGTCATCCTCGAGTGCACCGGCGCGGCCCAGCTCGTGCTCGACGTCATCTCCCACTCCGCGCCCGGGGGGATCGTCTGCCTCACCGGTGTCTCCTCGGGCGGTCGCACCATCCCCGTCGATCCCGGGGAGCTCAACCGCACGATCGTCCTCGAGAACGACGTGGTCTTCGGCACGGTGAACGCCAACCGCCGCCACTGGGAGGCTGCCGCCACCGCCCTCGGGCGGGCCGATGTGGGATGGCTGGGCGGCATCGTCTCCCGGCGGGTGCCGCTGTCGGAGTGGCCGGCCGCCCTGCGCCGGGAGCCGGACGACGTGAAGGTGGTGCTCGACCTGCAGACCCCGCGATGAGTCAGAACCCGGCTTCGACCAGGTGGGCGGACGCCCGGCGGCCGGCGAGCTTGGTCACCTGTACGGCGTTGGGCAGCTGGTCCTTGATGGCGGCGTCATGGGTGACCACCAGCACCTGGCGGAACCGGCCCTTCAGGCGCTCGAGGGCCAGGAGCATGCGCTCCTTGCGGTCGTCGTCGAGAGGCCCGAACACCTCGTCGAGCACGAGCAACCCCACCGCCCCGCCCGACTGGAAGCGCACGTGCTCGCTGATGGCCACCCGCAGAGCCAGGTTGGCCAGGTCGACCTCGGAGCCCGAGAAGCGGCTCATGCCGTAGAGCAGGCCGGCGTCGCGCACCTTGATCTCGTAGGTCTCGGGGTCGACCTCCAGGCGGTCGTACTCGTTGTCGGTGAGCTCGCCGAACAGGTCGGCGGCCTGGACCGACAGCCGGGGCCCGACCGCCGCCACCTGGGTGTTGCGGAACCCGTGGAGCAGCTCGGCCACCCGGGAGAGGTGGCGAGCCTCGTCGGCCAGGTCGCCCAGGCGGGCGTGCTGATCGCTGCCCTCGGCGAGCCGCTGCGACGCCGCCTCCGCCCGCGCCCGCG
>DATACM010000088.1:0-22010 GCA_036259055.1 Acidimicrobiales bacterium
TCGAACAGGGGGTGGCCGGCCTCCGCCCAGTTCTGGACGAACGCCGCCCGCAGGCCGCACACCGCCGGCCCCCGCACCCGGAAGTGGGTGTCCCGCCACTCCGAGGGGTCGCGGGCGTCGCCCCGCCACTCGTCGGCGATGCCGATGCCGCCGGTGAAGGCGACGTTCTCGTCGCAGATCAGCACCTTGCGGTGGGTGCGGTGGTTGCTCTCCCAGAACTTGAGCTTCTGCACCGGGCGGAACTTCACGACCACCACGCCGGCCTGACGCATCGTCTCGATGACCTCGTCCTCGAGGTCGTAGGCGCCGAGCGCGTCGAGGATGACCCGGACCCGAACGCCGGCGCGGGCCCGCTGGGCCAGGGCGTCCGCGAACTCCCGCCCGATGTCGCCGACCCAGTAGACGAAGGTGAGGAAGTCGATGGTCGACTCGGCCGACCGGATGGCGTCGAACAGGGCAGGGAAGATCTGGTCGCCGTTGCGCAGCACGTCGACATGGTTGCCGTCGGACGCCGGAATGCCGATCAGGCCCTCGAGCGTCCGGCGGAAGCGGCCGACGTCCTCCCGATGGTCCTCTGCCATGTCGGTTTCACGCTACCCGGCGCGGGGCATACTCATGCCCCTGGTGAACGAGCGAACGGGTGTTCGCTACACTGAGGGGCGGTGAGCCCTCCTCCCGACCTCCGCTGGCGGCTCGCCGACGACGACCCCCAGGGCACGCTGTTCGACGAGGTCGAGCGCCACGTGGGCGGCGGCGAGTTCCGGGGGATGGAGTTCCTGCACGTCCGGGCCCGGCGGATCATCAACGAGGTCCCCAAGACCTCCGCCGTCCCCTTCCGCTACACGATCAACGCCTACAGGGGATGCAGCCATGCGTGCGTCTACTGCACCTCGGGTGACACCGCGGTTCTTCTCGCCGAGGGACGGCTGCGCCCCATCGCGGACCTGCGTGTTGGCGACCTGGTCATCGGCACGGAACGGGTCGGGCGTTACCGCCGCTACGTCGCTACCCCGGTCCTGGCCCATTGGAGCACCATCAAGCCGGCGTTTCGGGTGACGCTGGAGGACGGTGCGAAGTTCGTCGCCAGCGGCGACCACCGGTTCCTCACAGAACGGGGTTGGAAGCACGTCAGCGGTACCGGAGGGGGCGCTGACTGCCGTCCTCACCTGACACCGAACAACTCCCTCCTCGGCATCGGGCCGATGCCGCGGGCCCCGATCGCGAGCCCCGCCTACCAGCGAGGCTACCTGTGCGGCATGGTGCGAGGGGATGCGGCCCCTGCGCACCGCATCATCGATCTCGAGCCCCTCACCCGGACGCGCGCGTACCTCCAGACGGCGTCCGTGCCGACGACGGAGTTCCTGTTCGCGGCTGCGACCGGGAGCCGGCAGGCGATCCGAGCCATCCGCACTCAGGCGCGAGCAGCCGTCGAGCGGATTGAGAGCCTGGTCGAATGGCCGTCGGAGCCCTCCGAGGACTGGACCAAGGGTTTCCTCGCCGGCATCTACGACGCTGAGGGCCACTTCGGTGAGGTCATTCGGATCTCGAACAAGGACCCCGAGATCCTGGCGCAGATATCGAGCGCGCTCGCTCGCCTGCGGTTCCGCTCGGTCTGTGAGCGACCAAGAGCAAACGGCGTCTGCCCCATACGACTGCTCGGGGGACTACCGGAGATCGTTCGTTTCATCCTCACGGTCGATCCCGCCACCACCCGGAAGCGCACGATCACGGGGCGGGCGATGAAGGGCACGGGCGCGCGGCAAGTCGTCTCCGTCGAGCCCTTGGGCCTCGAGATGCCGATGTACGACATCACCACCGGTACCGGCGACTTCATCGCCAACGGCGTCGTGAGCCACAACTGCTTCGCCCGGCCGACGCACGAGTACCTGGGGATGGACGCCGGTGAGGACTTCGAGCGGCGCATCGTCGTCAAGGTCAACGCCGTCGAGCGCTTGCGCGCCGAGCTGGCGCCGGGGCAGTGGGCGGGCGACCACATCGCCATGGGCACCAACACCGATCCCTACCAGCGGTGCGAGGGGAAGTACCGCCTCACGCGGGGCATCGTCGGCGTCCTGGCCGAGGCGGCCAACCCGTTCTCCATCCTCACCAAGTCGACGCTCGTTCTGTCCGACCTCGAGCTGCTGGCCGAAGCGGCCAGGCGCACCGACGTGGCCGTCAACCTCTCGATCGGCACCCTCGACGAGGAGGTCTGGCGGGCCACCGAGCCGGGCACGCCCCACCCGCTGAAGCGGGTCGAGGCGGTGGCCCGGCTGAACGCGGCCGGCGTGGCCAGTGGCGTCCTCGTCGCGCCGGTGCTGCCCGGTCTGTCCGACCAGCCGGAGCAGCTCGAGGCGGTGGTCAAGGCCTGCGTCGAGGCGGGGGCCCGCTCGATCTCGCCGATCCTCCTCCACCTCCGTCCGGGCGTGCGCGAGCAGTACCTCGGCTGGCTGGCCGGGGCCCGGCCCGACCTCTTGGACGAGCACACCCGCCTCTACCCGCGCGCCTATGCGCCGAAGGCCACGCAGAACGAGCTGTCCCGGCTGGTCGCTGCGATGGTCGCCCGCCACGGAGGGCGGTCCGCCTCGCCGGGCGAGGCCCGGTCGGTCGAGCCGCCCCGAACTCCCCGGCCCCGGCCCTCCCGCCAGCTTCCGTTGGGTATCTGACTCAGCCGGGCGGGGCGGTGGCCTGGTCGTCGCTGGTGTCCTCGGTGCCCTCGCCGCCTTCGTCGTCGGATGCGGCGCCGCTCTTGTGGAACTGCTCGTCGTCCTCGCGGGCGGGCTCTTCCTCGTCCTCGCGCTCCGCCTTCTCCAGGGCCTCTTCCTCCGTCTCGGCTACACCCTCCACGTTCTCCTCGCCCATCGACCGGGCCGCCGAGATCCGCTCGCCGAGCTCGTCCAGCTGCGCAGGGTCGGGCTCGTCCCCCTCGGCCTTGACCTCGTCCGACTCGTCTTCGTCCGACTCCTCGTCTTCTTCGTCGTCCTCGTCGGACTCGTCTTCGTCCTCGTCGTCCTCTTGGTCCTCGGAGCCCTCGTTGGAGTCGTCGTCCCCGTCGTCGTCGCTCTGGTCGCCGGGCGGCCCGTCGTCCGCCGCTTCGTCGTCGGAGGCGCCGTCGTCGCCCGAGGACGCCGTGGCCTGGGACTCGTCGTCCGTGTCGCCGCCGTCGCCGGTGTCGTCGTCGTTCCCGCCGGCGTTGTCGTCGGTTTGCGAGGTGTCGGTCACGGCTAGCGTCCTACCCCCGAGTGACGCCCGTCACGCCCACGGCCGAGCTTGTCCTTCGCGGCCCCGGAGGGGAGCCGGTCGACCTGTGGCGCACGTTCGTCTCCCACGGGCTCACCGACCTCCCGCCCATGCTGCTCGACGCCGAGGCCCGGTCCCTGGAGATCACCCTCGCCCTCGGCGGCCGGCACGCCCGCACCGTCCGGGTGGCGCCGGGCGGACCCGACCGGGCGACGCTCACCGTGCTCGGCCGCCGGGTGAGCCGGCGAGAGCTTGACGCCGGCGTCGCCGCCATCGCCCACGTGCTGCGCCTCGACGAGGACCTCTCCGGCTTCTACGCCCTCGTCGCCGACGACCCCGACCTGTCGTGGGCGGCGTCGGGCGCAGGACGACTCGTCCGCAGCCCCACGGTGTTCGAGGACGTCGTGAAGACGGTGTGCACGACCAACTGCTCGTGGTCCGCCACCCGGCGGATGGTCGGCGCCCTCGTCGAGCATCTGGGGCAGCGGGCGCCCACCGCCCCCGCCGAGGGGCCGGTGGGTCGGGCCTTCCCCACTCCCGGCGCCATGGCCGCGGCGGGCGAGGACTTCTACCGCGATGTCGTCCGGGCCGGCTACCGCGGTCGCTACTTGCGGGCGTTGGCGGAGTCGGTCGCCGACGGCTCCGTCGACGTGGAGGCCCTCGGACGGGCGACACCCGAGGAGCTCCCCGACGACGAGCTCGCCGTCCGCCTCCAGGCCCTTCCCGGCGTCGGCCCCTACGCCGCCGCCCACGTGATGACGCTCCTGGGCCGCTACTCGCGTCTGATCCTCGACTCCTGGACCCGTCCGACCTACGCCCGCCTCGCCGGGCGGGCCACGGTGACGGACGCCACCATCGCCCGCCGGTTCAGGCGGTACGGGCCGTGGGCGGGCCTCGCGTTCTGGCTGTACCTGACCGCCGAGTGGGCGCCCCTGCCCCAGGTCGACAGGGGCGCCCCCTCAGCCCCCGGCAGCGAAGCGCTCAGGCGCTGAGCGGCCGAGAGTTCTTGGGCGGACGGCCACGGGGGCGCTTCATGGCGAGCACCTTGCCCTTGTAGAACAGGTGCCCGCCCCACACCCCGTACGGCTCGCGCCGGGCCAGCGCGCCCTCGAGGCAGAGCTGGCGGACGGGGCACTCGGCGCAGATCGCCTTGGCCCGGGCGATGTCGTCGAGCTGCTCGGAGAAGAAGAGCGCGACGGCGTCGCCGGTGCCGTCGTTGCAGCGGGCCTCCACCCTCAGCTGCGCCCCGTCGTCTTCGAACCACCGCTCGGCCAACATGGCCATACCCCTCTCTGTTGTCGCTCGTCGTCTCCGTCCGGGAAAAGAAGGAGGCCGCCGGAGTCTTCCGGCGGCCTCGGGGCCCTTCTTGGAGGAGCTGCTGCGGCTAGGTGCTGCAGCTCCCTCCTCGACCCCGTGGCCGCACGAGTGCGTGACCGGTACCGAAGGACCCGTTCGGCTGCTCGGCGACGGACATCCAGGTGCACGGGCGCGCGAGCTCGGCGACGGGGCCCGTCTTGGCCTTGTCGACGTACAGCGCAGCTACGAGCACCACGACCTCACTTCCACCAGGTACGCGAAGACGTACACCGCCATCGCACCACCTCTGCCGCGCCTCGTCAAACGAATTTCGCGGCCGCGCCGGACGACGACCACCTGAGCGGTCCGCCACCGCGCATACACAGCGCGCCGGAGGCTGCCAGCATGGAGGCATGCCGATGCGGACCAACTGCAAGTACTACGAGAGCCGCACCTACGCGTCCGGAGAGACCGTGCGCAAGTGCGACCTCGACCTGGCGCCGGAGGCGCCTTGGCGGTGCCCCGACGACTGCCCGGCGTTCGAGCTGCGCCTGGTCGACGTGAACTGGAAGCATGGCAGCCTCGTCAACCCGCCCACGCCCTCAGAGCCGCCGCTGGACGAAACCGCCGCCGCTCTCCTCGACGAGGCCGAGGACATCATCAACGCCGCCGGTCCGCAGATCCTGGCCGAGATGGCCGCCAAGGAGGGCAAGCCCCGCTGGTGGGACCGCTGGCGCCGCCGGCGCGGCGTGTGAGCTGAGCGCCCCCCGGCTCACCCGAGACGGGGTCGCACCTCGCGCCGGTAGAACTCGAAGAGTCCTTCCTGGTCGGGACCGACCTGGTGCAGGTACACGTGATCGAACCCGGCCGATGCGTAGGCGGCGATGGCATCCAGGTGGCGCTCGGGGTCGGGACCGCACACGACGACTTCGGACACGTCGTCCTCTCCGACCAGCCCCGCCGCCGCCTCGAAGTCCTCGGGCCGGGCGAGGTCACGCAGCAACGCCCCCGGCAGGGCGCCGTTGGGCCACCACTCCAAGGCCGTCCTGCGGGCCTCGGCCTCGGTCTCGGCCCAGCACACGTGCACCTGGCCGAGGCGAGGCTTGCCCGCGCCGCCGGCCGCCTCGAACGTCTCGATGTCCTCGGCCGACGGGCTGACGGCCACCAGCCCGTCGCCCACCCGGCCGGCGAGGGTCAGGCTGCGCTCGCCGCTGCCCGCCACCATGATCGGCGGTGGCTCGTCGGGGCGGGTGAAGACGCGGGCGTCCTCGACGGTGAAGTGGGCTCCGCGGTGGGTGACGTTGTCACCGGTCCAGAGCCGGCGGATGAGCGCGATCGCCTCCTCGAGCATGTCGAGGCGCACGTCGATGCGTGGCCACCCCATGCCCACCACGTGCTCGTTCAGGTTCTCGCCCGACCCCACCCCGAGGAAGAAGCGGCCGGGCATCAGGGTGGCGGCGGTGGCCGCCGCCTGGGCGACGATCACCGGGTGCACGCGCAGTATCGGCGCGGTCACGCCGGTCCCGATCTGCAACTCCTCGGTGGCGCGCGCGATGGCTCCGAGCACGGCCCAGACGAAGGGGCCCTGGCCCTGGCGAGCGGTCCAGGGATGAAAGTGGTCGGAGATCATGGCCGACCGGAACCCGACGGCCTCCGCCCGGGCGGCGTGCTCGACCAGGTGGGCCGGAGGATGCTCCTCGCTGGACATCCAGTAGCCGACCTCGAGCGGCCGCTGGTCGGTCATCCGCCGCTCGACGACTCCCACCGCCATGGAGGCCGTGCGCCGGCGTAGAACTCGACGGGGACGGTTCCCGAATACCGCTTGTTGTACGTCCAGTCGGGCTGCTTGTAGGCGTGCCGGGTGTCGACGATGGCGGACCCGCCTCTGATGTCGACCAGCTCGGCCACCAGCTCGGCATCGGCCGGCTCGGCCGCTCCGGAGAGATGGGCGGTCACCTCGTCCCCGAAGTGCTCGAGAATGCTGCCGACGACGGTCTGCTGCTGGGTGGCGAGATAGCAGCGGGACCGGTCGGCGACGGTGCCGATGCGCTTCTGCACGACGCCGTAGTCGTGGTCGTTGCCCGCCGAGGCGCGCACCCGCTCGAGCCGCTCCGAGATGGTGATGCCGTCGAGCTTGCAGGGCGAGCACTGCCCGCACGACTCGATGGCCAGGAAGCGGGCGACACCCGCCGCCACCGCCACCATGTCGGCGGCGTCGTCGAACACGATGAAGCCGGCCGAGCCGATCCCACTGCCGATCGACGCCAGCCCCTCGTAGCTGACCGGCGTGTCAAGCTGGTCCCCGGTGATGATGCCGTTGGCGACGCCGGAGAGCACCGCCTTGACCCTCCGCCCGCGCCGCGGCCCACCGCCGATCGACTCGATCACCTTCCGGAGAGGCGTCCCCATCGGCACCTCGCCGACGCCGTGGCGGCGCGTGTGCCCGGTGACCGTGCACACGACCGTCCCCGGCGACTCCTCGGTGCCGACGGTGCGGAACCAGTCCGGGCCGCGGGCGACGATGCGGGGGACGTTGGCGAGCGTCTCGGTGTTGTTGACGAGCGCCGGCGCCATCGGCTGGTCGGCCGGGATCGGTGAGGTCAGGCCCCGGCGGAACGTGGGCACCACCCGAGGGAAGGGCCAGCGTCCGTCGATCGTCTCGAGCAGGGCGCTCTCCTCGCCGTAGAGGTACTCGTCGGGGCCCTCGAACACGGCGACCTCCACCCCTTCGGCCCAGCCGGCGTCCTGGACCTCCTCGACCGCGGCGCGGACGCGCTCGACCTCCCCGGCGAACGACCGCTTGCTGGCGACGACGACGAGGTCGGCACCCACGCCCCTGGCGGCGATGAGGGCGCCCTCCACGACGACATAGGGATTCCGGCGGAGGATCGTGCGGTCCTTGAAGGTTCCCGGCTCGCCCTCGGCGGCGTTGACGATGACGGTGGTGGGGGCGGCCGCCGAGCGGTTGTCGGCCACCGTCCGCCACTTCACGCCGGTGCGGAACCCCGCCCCACCTCTCCCCCGCAGACCCGACGCCTCCACCCGCTCGATTAGGGCGCCGGCGTCCAAGCGGGCGGCGGCGCGCAGGCCCTTTCCCCCACCTCTGCTCACGTAGTCGTCCAGAGAGATGATGGGCTGGGGGTAGAGCACCCGGTGCGCGCGAGCCACGGACGAAGCCTACCCGTGCTTGTGAGCTTGTTCACAAAGTCGGCCCGGCGGGGTGGCCGGGCTCCGTGGTCGGTACAGTTGCCCGGCCCACCGGGCGACCAGGGAGAAGGGACGCTATGGAGATCGAGCCGCTCGTCAGCCGTGCCGTCCTCACGGTCGAGGAGGGCGACAGCCTCCGCGACGCTGCCGTCTGGATGATGGAGCGCGGGGTCGGGTCGGCCGTGGTGATGACCGACGGGAGGCCGTCGGGGATCATCACCGACCGCGACGCCCTCCGCGTCATCGCCCGGGGCCTCGACCCCGCCGCCACCACCGTCGCCGACTGCGTCATGAAGAGCCTGAAGACGGTGTTGCCGTCGCTCGAGCTCGAGGAGGCGGCGAGGATCATGCGGGACAAGGGGTTCCGGCACCTGGTCGTCGTCGACGAGAACGGTGATCTCTTCGGCGTCTTCTCGATGCGCGACCTGGTGGTGGGGCTGCTCCAGGAGCGAGCGGTCAACGCCTGAGTACTCCGCTAGGGGTCACTCCCGGGCCGCGCTCCCGCGCTCATCGTTCTCCCATAGCTGGCGAGCCAGCCGGGCGCCGACGGTGAAGCCCTTCCGCTCGCACACCGCCAACGCCTCGGCGAGCACGGATTCGGCTTCCGGGCGCCTCCCCGCCCGACCGAGGACCTCGGCCAGATCGAGCAGGGTGATCGCTTGAAGGAAGAGGAAATCCGTCGAGGCGGCGACCGCAACCGCCTCCCGCCCGACTCGCTCCGCCTCGGCGACTTCGCCGCTCCTGGCCAGGATCTTGGCCCGGACTCCCCGGAGCATGCCCTGTGAATATGCGTCTTCGCTGCCGGCGGTCTCCTCGCTGACCCGCAGGAGCTCCGCCGCCTCGCCGTCACGGCCTTGGGCGAAGAGCGCCTCTGCCAATATGGCGGCAGTCGTCGACAGCCAGGATGACTCGCCGATCTCCTGGAGCTTCTCGACGCCGGGCCTCACGAAGGACTCGGCCGCCCAGGGATCACCAGCGAGAAGCTCGACCCAACCACTCATCTGGCACAGCGGCCCGCTCGTCCAAATCGGCAGGGCAACCTCCTGCAATATCGCCCTCGCACGGGCGATGAGCGCTCGGGCCTCGTCGAACCGGCCCCGCATCGCCTCGAGCTTTCCCTGGGTGAAGAGCGCCGTCGACATGGCCTTGCGGTCCCCTGCGGCGCGCTCGAAGACGTCCTGGCACCGCCTGATCCCCTCCTCCACGGGTCGGGGGCCGCCCCACACCATCAGCGGGACCCATGACAGGTACTCGAGCGCTTCGCGCTGGTCTCCCGCCCGGGAGGCATGGGTCGAGGCCCGTTCCCACGCCTCTTCCGCGGCGGAGAACTCGCACGTCATGACGTGGAACAAACCCAGGAGAGACCACCCTCGTGAGAGGCCACGCTCGTCGTCTTGGCCTTCGAACAGCGATATGGCCCGCGAGGCCTCGCGGTGCGCCTGCTCCGCCCAACCCTCGGGGTCCGTGAACAGTCGGGTCCAGAGCTCGAGGAGGATGGCGTTCGCTTCGCGGCCTGGGTCGGCCCCATGGGCCTCGATGCGCCTGATCTCCGAAACCGCCTTCTGGAGCCCGCTGAAGTCCCCCGTCTCCAGCAGTGCGAACGCCAACTGGGACAGCAGCTCGGGTCGGTCCGGGTCGTCGGCCGAGCTGAGCTCGACCGCTCGAGACAGCATGTTGATGGCGGCCGGCATGTCGCCCCGGGCGAACGCTCGCCTTCCTGCCTGGGCGAGGAACGAAGCGGCTCGTTGGGCGATTTGCCGGGTGTGGTCGTCGACGACGCCGACGTCGCTCCTTAGGCGCTGAGCCTGCTCCAAGTGGTAGCCGAGGATCTCCTCGTACTCGCCGGCTGCGCCGCGTGTCTTGTGCTCGACCCATTCGGCGAACCGTTCGTGCAGCTCCGCCCGGACGGCCTTGGGGACCGCGGCGTAGGCGGCGTCCCGCATGAGGATGTGCGCGAACCGAAAGGCGTCCTCGCCGGCAAACTCCGATTCGTCCGGGCGGACAAGCTCCTTTCGCATCAGCGATTGCAGTCGGCTGCCCACCTGAGCTCGCTTCTCCTGCGGCATGAGCTCACAGACCGCACCCCACCAGAAGACTCGACCGACCACGGACGCCCGCTCGATGACGGCCCGCTCTTCGTCGGCGAGGCGGTCCAGCCGAGCGGTGAGGAGGGCATGGATGGTCGCCGGGATCGTCAGCCCGGACAGGTCACCGGTCACCGTCCAGCTGCCGTTGCTGCGCTGCAGGTGCCCGTCGTCGACCAGCATCCGCAGCGTCTCCTCCACGAAGAGGGGGTTGCCTTCGGTCACCTCGGTGATGCGCGTGCGAGCTTCCTCGACCAGCTCCGCGCCGCTCAGGAGTTGGCCGACGAGCTTCTCGGTCTGGGGTTCGTCCAGGGCGGCGAGCCTCACCATCGACGCGTTGGGCTTCAGCTCCATCCAGCCGGCCCGCCCCTCGAGCAGCTCGGGACGGGAAAGGCACACCAGCAACGCAGGTGCTCCCCGCATCCAGTCCGCCAAGTACTCGACGAGATCGAGAAACGTCGATTCTCCCCAGTGGATGTCCTCGAAGACGACGACCAGCGGCCCCCTCTTGGCCTCGATCTCCAAGAGCCTTCGCACACCCCAGAACGTCTCTTGGATCCCGGGAGCGAACGTGCCGAGGCCCAGGAGCCCACCCGCCCGTTCGGCGATCAGGTGCGCCTCGTCACTCCCCTCGAGGAGGCTCCAGAGCTTCGATTCGGCCTCCGCCGACGAGTCCGTCTCGGCGATTCCGGTGGCCTCGCGGAGGATCTCTATGACCGGCCAGAACGTGATGCCTTCCCCGTAGGGGAGGCAACGCCCGGTGAGGACCTTCGTGTCCGGGTCCAACGTCGCCACGAACTCCTGGACGAGCCGCGACTTCCCGATGCCCGCCGGCCCCATGACGGTCACGACATGGCAGAGGCCCGTCTCGGCGGCCCTGGCATGGGCCTGCCGGAGCAGTTCGAGCTCCTGACGACGACCGACGAGAGCGGAGTCGAGGCGGCGATTCCAGCCGGCTGCGGTGTCGGGCCTGACGCCCGTCAGTCGCCAGGCCACGACCTCCTGAGCCCTTCCCTTGACCGCCCGGGCGCCGAGCCGCTCTCCCTGCACGGCGTCGCGGACCAACCTGTACGTCGGCTCGCCGATGAGGATCTCCCCCGGGTCGGCCGCTTGTTGCAGGCGGGCGGCGATGTTCACGGCATCACCGACGACCAAGGACTCCTCCCCGAGCCGAGGGCTGGCGATGACCTCGCCGGTGTTCACACCCGTCCGCGCCGCGATGGTGAGACCCCACGTCCCGGTTAGCTCCTCGTTGAGGTCCTCCAGCGCCTGGCGCATCTCGAGGGCCGCCCGGACGGCTCGCAGGGCGTCGTCCTCACGGACATGAGGGAGCCCGAAGACGGCCATGACCGCGTCACCGATGAACTTCTGGACCGTGCCCCCGTGCCGCTCGATGACGGCGCGCATGTGCTCGAAGTACCGGAGCATGAGCTGACCGAGCAGCTCCGGGTCGCGCTCCTCGCTCAGCGCCGTGAACGCGACGACGTCGGAGAAAAGGATCGTCACGACCTTGCGCGCCCCCGACGTTCGAGGCGCGGGCGGCATCGTCACCTACACGACAGGGGCAAGATCGCGCGCCTCCCCACCGCCGCCTCCTGCTCAACTCGTGGCCCCGTGCATTCTGTCTGTCTTCCGCAGCTGTAGCAAGCGATCTCGAAGGACTTGACAGGCGCTGCGAAACGGCGTAGGTGATGTACGACACTCACGAGGGAGGGCGGGTGGACGAACCTTCTATTAGCGGTCTCGCGGAGTTGGGGGCGATCATCCGGGATCCGGCGCAGCGCAAAGCGTTTGCGGCTGATCCCTACGGCACGCTTGCACAACACCAGATCGATTTGACAGCCATCCCTCCAAACTTGATTGAGACGCTGGTCGACCTGACTCATGAGGAGCTCCGGGCGCTAGGCCGGGTCCGGCAAAGCCTGCTGGGTTCCGGGGCTTCGTTGGGGGACATCGCCGAGATCGTTTAGGAACTCGCCGGTTGTCATGACGTGACGGTCGCCTGAGGAAGCGACATGTCCGACCTCACTCCTCGGGCCTCGCCCGGGCTACCGGCGGCAAGTGCCCGTTTGCGCCGAAAGATCGAGCTCGCTCTTCCGCCTTGGGCGGGGGCGTACACGGCGTTGGTCCGCCATCGCGACGTGAGGGCTCTCTTCGGCCACTACCTGGTTCGGACACACCGCATAATCCGAGCGACCGAATCGCTTATGAGCGTGGCTCTGCAGAAGGCGGAGGAGAGCGCTTTTCGGGACCCGGTCGCGGCCGGAGTTGCAGAATATCTGCAGGACCACATCGTCGACGAAAAAGGCCACGACGAGTGGCTTTTAGAAGATCTAAGCGTACTCGGGATGGACCGAGCCACGGTGCTCAGCGGCGTACCGTCGGACACCATTGCCTGCCTTGTCGGCGCCCAGTACTACTGGTCGCTCCATTGCCACCCCGTCGCCCTCCTCGGTTACTTCGCCACAATGGAAGGTCACCCGCCGTCGACAGAGCTCATCGAGCGACTCATCAATGCCACGGGCTACCCACGTGAGGCATTCAGAACGCTCATCGAGCATGGGCAGCTCGACCCGCACCATAGAGACGAGCTGGACAGGACGATCGACTCGTTGCCACTCACCGAGGAACACGAGAAGCTCCTCGGCCTCTCTGCCATCTCGACCGTCACGCTCCTGGCCCGCTCGATCGAGGAGGTCATCGAGGAGTCCGCTTGAGACCCCGCGTAGGCGACTCCTGCCTCTAGCGTCGCTCAGCGGCGGCGCACCACCCGGCTGACGTGCAGGGCGCGGACCACGTCGGTGCGGTGGATCCGGAACTTCTCGTGCAACGTCTCGATCTCGGCGATCAGCCGAGCCGCCTCGGCGTGGTCGCCAGCGGCGTACAGCCTCCTCGTGCGGTCGAGCAGCTCGGCGGTCAGCTGCTTGAGCTGGGCGTCCTCAACCAGCGGGAGGTGCCTCTCCACGGTTGGCCGCAGCCGGGCGTCGGTCGCCAACCACGGGCCGCCGGCGCGGGGCGGCGATGGGTGCTCCCCGTTGCCGGCGGTCGCCTCGAAGCACTGCCGGGACGCCACGACGATCCCGACGAGCGCCATGTTCAGCGCGTAGACGGTGCTCTCCTGGCCGCTCGTCCGGCTCTGGTGACGTCCCAGCCAGCGCAGGCCGAGGAGTACCAACCCGCCAAGAAGAGCGACGGAGACGAAGACGAGTGCGATGACGATGAGGAGTGCCAAGTACGCCAATGGTAGAGCGGTGATTTTGTCTCGTGAAGAGTGAATGCCAGCGCCATATAGGTGTCGCGATCATCGAAGGCCCTTCTATGCTTCGGGTGTGGAGTGGAAGATCTTCGAAGGGCTTCCCGAAGAAGAGGTCCGGCGGATCATCGCCGGGTGCCGGCGCCGACGCTTCGCCCGGGGGGAGACGCTCTTCCACGAAGGAGACCCCGGAACGACGCTTCACCTGGTGGCCAAAGGGCGGATCGCAGTGCGGGTCACCACCGCCCTGGGGGAGGTGGCCACCGTCGAGCTGGTCCTGCCCGGCGACGTGGTCGGCGAGCTCGCGCTTCTCTCCGACGACGGCGTCCGCGGCGCCTCCGCCGTCGCCCTGGAGCCGACCGAGACGCTCGCCGTGGACAAACAGACCTTCGCGGCCATGCGGCGCGACGACCCGATGGTGTCCGACTTCCTCGTGCAGCTGCTGGTCGCCCGGGTGCGGCGCCTGACCGAGCGGCTGTTGGAGGCGCTCTACCTCCCCGCCGACGTTCGCCTGTTGCGCCGGCTGCTCGAGCTGGCCGACGTCTACGGCGACGTCATCCCCCTGATCCAGGAGGACCTGGCCGGGTTGGCCGGCACGACCCGGGCCACCGTCAACCGCGTGCTGCGCCGGGAGCTGGCCCGTGGGACGCTCGAGCTCAACCGGGGCAAGGTGACGGTGCTCGACCGCGCGTCCCTGGCCCGCCGCAGCCGCTGAGGTGCCCGAGATCAGACCGCGGTGAGCTCGCCGGCCAGGGCGGCCAGCTCGGGGCTGTTGCGCAGCCGCTCCAGGCACCGGGCACGGGTCGGGCCCAGGCTCCCGATGGGCATGCCCAGGGCGGCGGCCGCTTCGGCGTAGCTCGGCGCCGGGTCGGCCATGAGCACTCGCAGCAGCGCCCGTCCCCGCTCGGGAAGGCGCTCGAGGGCAACCCAGAGCGCCTGGTGGTACTGAGCGGCGTCCAGGCGGGCGTCGAGCTCGAGCTCGACCTCCACGCCCCTGTCGGCCAGGTGGTCGTCGTCCAGCTCGGTCGGCACCGCCCGTCCCGACTTGCGGATCACCCGCAGGCACTCGTGGCGGGCGGTGGCCGAGAGCCAGGCACCCACCCGCTCGGGCTGACGGATGTCACCCAGGTGTTCGACCAGGCGCATCCAGGTCGTCTGGCTCACGTCGGCGGCGTCCGCCTTGCTCAGCCGGTGGGCCCTGGCCACCGCCCAGACCAGCCCCGAGAAGCGCTCGACCAGCGCCCCCCAGGCGACCTGGTCACCTTCGGCAGCTGCCCGCACGAGCGCCCCGGCGGTCGCATCGCCCGCTCTCCTCGCCAGTCCCGTCTCGGTTGCGTCCGTGTCCCCCAACCCCATCTGGAGCTCCTCCTCGACCAACCCGATCTCGATGAGGGGAGCATGAGGGCGAGGGGGCCCCCGGGTCTGTGTCCGCCGACACACTCGGCCCGCGCGGACGGTCACACCCCCGCCCGGCGGGATCAGGGCAGGAGGTCGCTCTCCGGCTCGACCGGCGGGTGCACCCGCAGGAAGTACTCGATGCCGAACATGTCGCGGAGCATCGACTCGGGGAACATCCCGTGGTCGATGGGGAACTGGGTGCGGTGGGCGGCCAGGGCGCCGACCTTGCGGTCGACGTAGCCGGAGACGTCGATGGCCGTGGTCGCCGCCGCCGGCGGTCCGCCGTCGCCCGTCCCCCCCGCAGCGGTCGCCGCAGCGGTCGCGAGGTAGCGGGCGTCGGTCCCCCGGCCGGCGAACGCGGTCGGAGCGCTCGGCGACAGCACCAGGCACGTCACCGCGTCGACCGCCACCACGTTGGCGTTGCGGACCCCGCCCCGGACGATGGCCAGCTCGCCGAAGAACTCTCCCGGGCCCAACCGGGCGAGCCACTGCTGGGTGCCGTCCTCGGCCTCCTGGACCACGTCGACCTGGCCGCTGAGGACGAGATAGAGGCTGCTCGCCGGCTCGCCCTGCTCGACGATGGTCACGCCCGGCGGGAACCAGTTCACGTCGATGAAGTCGTTGGCGTAGCGCATCGTCGTCGTCTCCTCGGCGAAGAGCGACAGCGCCTGGCCGAAGTCCTCGCTGCCCTTGAAGCGGGCGTTGAGCTCGACCAACCACCGGGCGAGCCGGTCCCTGAGCAGCAGCCGGCTGCGAGGGAAGTGGCTGTGGTACAGCCTCGCCGGCGGCCGGTCGAGCTCGGCGGCGGCCCGGAAGAAGGCATCGGTCGTGACCTGGCTGATCGTCGTGTGGTCCGGGTGCCCGTAGGCCCCGTCGTCGCCGAAGGTGATCACCACGTCGGGCGTGAACTCGGCGACGACGGCGAGGACGGCGGACCGCAGCTCCGCCCCGTCGGCGTCGGCCAGGGTGCCGTCGCGGTAGTCGAGGCAGCGCACGTGCCCCACGCCCAGGGCGGCGCACGCCGCCTCCAGCTCCTTCTCGCGGACCGCAGCCAACGTGCGCCGGGTGGCGCGGGTCGCGTCGCGGATCTGGCCCGCCTCGCCCCGGGTGGCCGACACCACCATGGCCTGACATCCCATGTCGGCGTAGCGGGCCAGGGTCCCCCCGGCGCAGAAGGTCTCGTCGTCGGGATGGGCGAACACGCCCAGGAGCCGCCGTCCTCTCACTGGGCCAGGCACACCGGCGGCAGCTCGAACCATCGGAGCTCCTCGAAGTCGGGGGAGACGGCGGCGCCGGACGGCACCGCCGGCGCCGCACCGTCGCCGCCCGGCGCGAGCGATCCGAGGAGGGCCCGGGCGTCGTCGAGGTGCCGGGCGAGGATGGCCTCCGGAGCCCGGGCGTGGCCATGTGAGTACCGGAGCACCCCGTCGGCGTCGTAGGCCAGCTCGTGCAAGCGAAGGGGGGGCTCGACCGGGCCCCGGCAGTGGTGCCAGATGCCCGTGCGGGGGTCGAAGCGGTAGTCGGGCAGGAGCTTCCAGCCCTCGTCGGCGACCAGCTCGACCGCCCGGAGGATGTAGTCGAACTCGACCTCGGAGACGAAGTAGTTGAAGTTGACCCGCACCCACCCGGGCTTGATGCCCTCGCATCCACGGGCGATCTCGTGGTCGTACCGGCGCGACCGCTCAACGTCGATCCCCAGCAGCCGGTGGCCGTAGGGGCCGGCGCACGAGCAGCCACCGCGGGACTGGATGCCGAAGAGGTCGTTGAGCACGGCGACCACGAAGTTGTGGTGCACGTACTCGCGGCCGTGGCGAACCAGGAACGAGACGATCGAGAGCCGCTCGGCGCTGGTGTTGCCGAGCAGCTCGATGTTGGGATTCGTGCTCCACGCCGCGATCGCCCGGCGGATGAAGGCCTCCTCCCGGGCGCGGATCGCGTCGGTTCCGACCGCCGCCTTGAGCTGGAAGACGAGGCCGGCCCGGATGGACTCGATGATGGCCGGGGTGCCTCCCTCCTCCCGCTGCACCGGGTCGTCGAGGTAACGGTGCTCGTCGGGGTTGACGTAGGCCACCGTGCCGCCGCCCGGAACGGTGGGCACCCGGTTGCGCACCAGCTCCCTGCGCACGACCAGCACACCGGGCGTCCCCGGACCGCCCACGAACTTGTGGGGCGAGAGGAAGACGGCGTCCTTGTAGGCGAGGTCCTCCCCGCCCATCTCGATGTCCACGTAGGGGCCGGCGGCGGCGAAGTCCCAGAACGACAGGGCGCCGTGGCGGTGCAACAGGGTGGCGACGGCGCGGGTGTCGGTCACGATCCCCGTCACGTTCGAGGCGGCCGAGAAGCTCCCGATGCGCAGCGGCCGGTGGCGGTGGCGGACGAGCTCCTCCTCCAGCCGGGCGCAGTCGACGTGGCCGTCGGCGTCCTCGGGGATCCTCACCACGTCGGCGATCGACTCCCGCCACGGGAGCTCGTTCGAGTGGTGCTCGAAGGGGCCGATGAAGACCACGGGCCGCTCGTCCGCCGGGATGTGCTCGGACAGCCGGTAGCGGTCGTCGAGGTCGGCGGGGACGCGGAGGTTCAGGATGCCGATGAGCTTGTCGATCGCCGCCGTGCTCCCCGACCCGCAGAACAGCACGAGGGTGTCCTGGTCGCCGCCGACGGCGTCGCGGATGATGCGCCTGGCGTCCTCTCGGAGGCGGGTGGTCTGGAGCCCGGTTCCCGAGCTCTCCGTGTGGGTGTTGGCGTAGCGCGGCAGCACCTCGTCCCGGATGAAGTCCTCGATGAACGACAGCGCCCGGCCCGAAGCGGTGTAGTCGGCGTACGTCACCCGCCGGGCGCCGTAGGGCCCGTCCATCACCTGGTCGTCACCGATGACCGAGGCCCGGATCCTGTCGATCAAGGGGGAGGACGGGACGGGCACGGGGGCGTTCCTCTGCAGCTCAGCGGTGAAGCGGTTCGGGCTCGACCCTACGACACCCCGGGGCCTACCGACGAGGTCGGCGTCGTCGGAGCGCGTCGGGCGGGCAGCGGCAGGCGATCGGCGTACTTGGCGGCGAGGGGGCCGGCCACCGCGGTGAGCAGGACGTAGGCGGCGGCGAGGGCGCCGAGCTCGTCGCCGTTCTCGGTGCCGGCGCCCAGGGCGGCGATGACGATCGAGAACTCGCCCCGGGCGATGAGAGCGGTCCCCGCCCGCAGGCGCCCGCGCGGCCCGACGCCGAGCGGCCGGGCCGCCGCCCGCCCCGAGACGAGCTTGCCCGCACCGGTGACGACGGCGAGCGCGGCGGCAGGCACGATCGCTCCGGGCAGGTCACGGGGATCGATCTGGAACGAGAAGAACAGGAAGAAGGTGGCGGCGAAGAGGTCCCGCAGGGGCTCCACGAGCGCCCCCGCTCGCGCCTGCACCGGGCCCGAGAGGGCCAACCCCACGAGGAAGGCGCCGATGGCCGCCGACACCTGCACCTTCTCGGCCAACCCGCCGACGAGGAGGGTGAGGCCGAAGACGGCGAGGAGGAGCGCCTCGTCAGAGGCCGGAGCGAGCACCGCGCTCAGGCGCACGCCCCAACGAAGGGCGACGTTGAGAACAAGGGCGACGGCGGCCAGGGCGATGCACACGGTCACGGCCGTGTCGGCCAGGTCGCGGCCGGTGACCAGCGCCGCCACCACGGGGAGGTAGGCGGCCATGGCGAGGTCCTCGATCACGAGGAGGTTCAGGACGGCGGGCGTCTCCCGGTTGCCGAGACGGTCCAGGTCGGCGAGGACCTTGGCGACGACGCCTGACGAGCTGATCCAGCACACGCCTCCGAGGAGCACTGCCGTCGTCGTGTCCCATCCGAGGAGCAGCCCGGCGGCCAGGCCCGGGATGAAGTTCGCGGCCGCGTCCAAGGCGCCCGGAGCCAACCCGCCCCGCAGCCCCTGGCGCAGCTCGTCGGCGGTGTACTCCAGTCCGAGCGTCAGCAGCAGTAGGAGCACGCCGATCTCGGCCGTGAGGGAGATGAACTCGGCGCTGACGTCGAGGGGCGCGATGCCCCCCTCCCCGACGGCGAGACCGGCGAGGAGGTAGAAGGGGATGGCGGTGATCCCGAGGTGCCCGGCGAGACGAGCCAGGACGGCGAGCACGAGGGCGACGACCCCGATCTCGACGAAGACCAGGGCGGCGTCGCCACCGACCGCCGCCACCAACGTCATCCGCTCAGCAGCTGGCGGAGCTGGGCGAGGCCTTCTGGGGTCCCGACGGCGACGGAAACGTCGCCGGCCTGGAACCGGTGCTCGGGACCGGGGCTCAGGAGGGGCGTGTCCCGGCGGATCACGGCCACGATCGACGCCCCCGTTTGGGTCCGGAACCGGCCCTCGCCGATCGTCGACCCGACGAACGGCGATCCCTCGGGAAGGGTGATCCAGTCGATGGCCAGGCCCTCGATGCGCTGCACCGAGGTGAGCGCCTCGCTCAGGTGGGGCGCTCCGAGCAGCTCGGCCAACGTGCGGGTGTCCTCAGGGCTCAGGTGGAGGATGAACCGGCACGTGTCGGGGTCGTCCCGGTCGTAGACGACGATCTCCCGACGGCCGCTGCGGTGGGAGACCACTCCCACCCGCTCGCCGTCGGAGGTCGCGTACTCGTGACGGACCCCGACACCGGGCAGCCGGATCTCGGTGACCTCGGGCATGTGCACCTCCGATGCGTCCACGCCGTCGCCACCGCGGTCTCAGGGGGCGGACGGCCTCAGTCCAGCTTGTCGCAGACGGTCGCCCACCTCGGCAGGAACGGTGACGCGCCAGCCGTCCGCCCGGAGCTGCGAGCGGTCGACCGTCATCTCTCCGCCGAGCTCTCCGCCGTAGGTGAAGCGGAACGTCCACCGCAGGCCCTCGTCGACCACCTGCTCGATCGTCCTGGCCGTCTCCCGACGGACGGTGCCGAGATCGCTCCACCCGTCGTCGCCGGGCGCCTTGACGTCGACGTTGACCTTGTAGACGAGCGGGTTGACGACGGTCACCTCGGCGACGAAGGAGGGCTCGCCTCCGGTCAGGCGGCCGACGAGCAGCAGGGGGCTCAGGGCCAGGGCGGCCCATGCCGCGAGCCCCCCGAAGGCGGAGAGCCGGAGCGACGACCGGGGCCGCGTGAGGACCGGGCTCACCGGCGCGACGTCTTCGCCACCGAGAGGAGCCGGCCGTCCGCCGCCCGGACGGCGGCGGCGACCTCCGCCGCCAGCAGCCGGATGAGGGCGGGCCGATGGGTCTTGGCCGCGGGGCGGCCCTTGGCCTGGGCGCGCCGCGCCGCCGCCGCCGCGGCGGCAGCGATGGCGGCAGAGAACAGGATCACGATGCGGGACCTCCGTGGTCGTAGGGCGGAAGGACGCGGAGCGCGGCGCGCCCGCGGGGCAGGTGTTCGTCCACTCGGCCGGTGCCGGCCGGCGCGGACGAGGCGCCTACGTCAGGAGGGGTGGGCCCCGCTCGGCGACGCTCTTGGCGCAGAGCGCGGCGCGGGCGGGCACGCCCCACGGCAGGCTCGCCCGGCGGCTGACGGCGCAGGCCAGCAGCAAAGGCAGGACGAGCACGGCAAGGGCCGGCCGCTGCTTGGGGGAGTTGGTGAGCCCCGACCGCTCGAACGCGGTCTCGAGTTTGGCGGGAAGCACCGCCTCGACGCCCGCCGTCGCCGCCCACACCGCGGTCGTCGGGTTGAGGACCGCGGCGGCGGATCCGTCGCCCTTCTGCCCAGCGCCGAGCAGGCCCGCCCCCGCGACCAGCACGAGGACGATCGGCGCGACGCGTCGAGCACTGGTTCGCCGCATCTCCCCAGGGTAACCGTGGGGCCGAGAGATCGGCGGCGCTGTTCCGGCGGTGGTTGTGCCGGCATGACCGGCACAACCACCGCCGGTTCACGGGTCGGCGACCCGGCGGGCGCGGCTGGGCGCCACCCGGGGCGGCTCGCCCGGCATCTTGGGGTACACCGGCGGCCACGGCGCGTCCTCCAGACCGGCGGCCCGGTCGCGCTCGTGCATCGCCAGCAGCGGCTCCAGCGACTGGGGATCGGCGGTCATGGCCGCCCAGGGGTCGCCCTGGGCCCTGACGCGCGCGGGCACGGTGGCGATGGTGAGGTCGTCGGGCTCGATGGCGTCCAGCTCGTCCCACCCGAACGGTGTCGAGACCTGGGCGCCGGGCCGGGCCCGCACGCACCAGGCGCCGAACACCGTCTTGTGCGGTGCGTTCTGGTTGAAGTCGACGAAGACGCGCCGGCCCCGCTCCTCCTTCCACCAGGCGGCGGTGATGAGCTCGGGCCGGCGGCGCTCGAGCTCCCGGGCGACCGCCACCGCCGCCGCCCGCACGTCGTAGGAGGTCCAGCGGGGCTGGAGTCGCACGTACACGTGGATGCCGCGGTTGCCGGTGGTCTTGGGCAGGCCCATTACCCCGACCTCGTCGAGGAGGGCGCGCACCTCGCGCGCCGCCTCCCGCACCTCGGGGAACGTCACACCCGGCGTCGGGTCGAGGTCGATGCGCAGCTCGTCGGCGTGCTCGGGGTCGGCGGCCCGGATCGGCCACACGTGGAAGCCGAGGCAGGCCAGGTTCACCGCCCACAGCACGTGGGCCAGGTCGGCGACGACCAGTGCCCGTGACGTGGTGCCGTTGGGCGTGCTCACGATCGTGGTCTGCAGCCAGTCCGGGCGGCTGTCGGGCACCCGCTTCTGGAAGAACGACGACCCGCCGGCGCCGTTGGGGAAGCGCTGGAGGAGCACCGGCCGACCGCCCATCGCGGCCAGCAGAGGGTCGGCCACCGCCTGGTAGAAGCGCACGAGGTCGAGCTTGGTGTCCCCCCGCTCCGAGAAGAACACCTTGTCGGGATGGGTGATCACCACCTCCCGTCCGCCGGCCTCGACGACAACTCCTTCCTCGGCCACGCGTCGACCGTAGTGCCAGTTTCATCTGTGAGGGCCGGCGCGCCGCGTGCACGACTCGTACGATGCGAGGGCGGCGGGAAGGGGGGGTTCATGGGGCGGGGACTGAGTCGAATGGCACGCGTCGCGCTCGTCGTGCTCTTGGCGGGTTCCGCAGCGGCGTGTGCGGACGATGACGACGACGCCGCCGAGCAGCCCGGCACCACCCGAGCGGGGGCGGCGCGGCCGGGCGTGTACTTCGGCGCCGTGGGGCTGGCCACCGATCGGATCGCCCTCGCCATCGAGGCCGCCGACGCCGCTGGGAACCAGCGGATCCGCGTCTTCCTCGCCGACGGCGAGCCCGGTGGTGACGCCGAGTGGTTCGAGGGGACGTCACGGGGCGGCAGCGCCGAGCTCACGTCGACGAGCGGGAAGGCGCGGCTGGAGGCGCGCATCGAGCTCGCCCACGCCACCGGGACGGTGACGCTCGCCGACGGCAACACCCGGCCCTTCCACACCATCCCGGCGACGCACGGGGCCGGGATCTACGACGTGGAGGTGACCGCCGACGGTCGCTACACCGGCACGTCGACCACGGGCAACGCGCTCGAGGCCCGGCAAGCGGGGAACTTCGTCGAAGGCTCGCTGACCACGCCCAACGGCGACCGCTTC
>DATACM010000089.1:0-26299 GCA_036259055.1 Acidimicrobiales bacterium
CTCGGCCACCCCGCGCAGCATCACCGAGCGGGGGTCGTCGGTCTTGTAGATGCGATGGCCGACCCCCATGATCTTCTTGCCCGCGTTGACCTGCTCGCGGATCCACGCCTCGGCCTTGTCGGGCGTGCCGATGGCGTCGAGCATGTCGAGGGCCCGGCTGGGGGCGCCGCCGTGCAGGGGGCCCGAGAGGGCGCCGATGGCCCCGACCACCGCCGACCCCAGGTCGGCCCCAGTGGAGGTGATCACCCGGGCAGTGAAGGTGGACGAGTTGAAGCCGTGGTCGGTGGTCGAGATCAGGTACTGCTCGATGGCCCGGGCGTGCTCGGGCGGGGGGATCTCGCCCTTGAGCATGTACAGGTAGTTGGCGGCGTAGGGGAGGTCGGGGTGGGGATCGATGGGGTCGAGGCCCTGGTTGAGGCGGTAGAGGGCCATGATCAGCGTGGGCATCACCGCGCTGGTGCGCATGGCGTTGGCGCGCAGCTCGGCCATGTCGATGTCCATCCAGGACTTGAAGTCCTCCGCCGTGGCCAGGAGCGAGTAGGCGGTGCGCATGGCGTCGAGGGGCACGAAGTGCTCGCCGGCGGTGGCGATGGCGGGCAGCAGCTCCTTGACCGTCGGGGGGATCTCCCGCAGGGGTCGGACCTCGTCGATGAAGCGCTCCCGCTCGGCCCGGTCGGGGAGGTGGCCCTCGTACAGGAGGTGCCAGACGTCCTCCATCGTCCGCTTCTCGGCGAGCTCCACCGCGTTGTACTGGCGGTAGTGGTAGAAGCCCTCCTGACCCCGGACGTCGCCCACCGACGTCTCCGCCACGACGACTCCCTCCAGCCCTCGGCGGGCCTCGGGCAGGGCGGGGTCCTCGATCGGGAGGATGGGCGCCAGCTTGAGCAGGTCGCGCATGGAGACGATGCCGACCAGCCGGCCCTCCTCCAAGACCGGGAAGTGGCGGTAGCCGTGCTGGCGCAGGCTGGCGTAGGCCTGGTTCACCTCGGCGTCGATCGAGACGGTGTCGGGGTCGCGCGTCATCCAGTCGGCGACGGACGCGGCCGCGAGATCGGTCTGCTCGGCAGAGACGCGTACGAGGTCGCGCTCGGTGAGGATGCCGACCGCCTTGTCGCCCTCGGTGACCACCACCGAGCCCACTCCCCGCTCGAGCATCCGCCGGCAGGCGTCGGCGACCGTCTCCGAGGGGCTCGCGGTTAGGACATCGGTCGTCATGACGTCGGCGACCGTTCGGACCTTGGCTCCGTCAGGCACCGTCCACCCCTTCCCGATCACCCTGACCAGGGTCGTGACTCCCGTGCCGGCGGGCTACGTCCCGGCTCGGCGCGGTCCCGAGTATACGGGGGCTCGGGTGGGTCCTCCTCGGGCGGGGGCGGGCGGTCGGGGTCGGCGGCGTCGGCCGCGTCGTAGGACGCCAGCTCGGGGATCAGCCGGTGCAGGAGGGCCACGCCGAACATGCACGCCACCCCGCCGGAGACCACCGCGAACGGCGGTGTCGTCACCGAGGCGACGGCGCCGGCCTCGGCGTCGCCCAGCGCCGGGCCGCCGGTCACGACCGCGATGTGGACGGCCGAGAGCCGCCCCCGCAGGGCGTCGGGGACGTTCACCTGCAGGATGGTGTTGCGGAAGACGGCGGAGATCACGTCGGCCGCGCCGGCCAGGGCGAGCAGGGCCAGGCCCAGGGCCAGCCAGGGGACGAGGCCGAACACGGCGATGGCCGCCCCCCACCCCACCACCGCCCAGATGACGGCCAGGCCCTGGCGGCGCACGGAGCCCACCCACCCGGTGAGCAGCGCTCCCACCAGCGCGCCCAGCCCGGGGGCGGCGTAGAGGAGGCCGACGGTCGCGGCACCCCCGCCGTAGAGGCTGGTGCCCAGGGCCGGGAACAGCGCCCGGGGCATGCCGAACACCATGGCGTTGATGTCGATGAGGAAGGTGCTCACCAGGAGCCGCCGGCCCCGGAGGAACCGCAGGCCCTCGACGATCGACGCCATCCCTGCCCGGGTGCCGCCGCCCTCGGGGGGCTGGGGGCGGATGGCCAGGACGGTGGCCATCGCCACCACGAACGTGGACACGTCGAGCCAGTAGGCGGACGCCAGGCTGATCCGGCCGATGACCACGCCGGCCAGGGCGGGGCCGGCCACCAGGCCCACCTGCATGAGGATCTGGCTCAGGGCGGAGGCGGCGGGGATGCGCTCCCGCCCGACCATCCTCGGCATCATGGCGTTGCGGGTGGGGAGGTCGATGCCGGAGAGGCCGGCGATGAGGGCGCTGAGCACGTAGATGGGCCACAGGGCGGGCTCGTCCACCGACGCGTTCAGGGCCAGCCCGACGCTGGCCAGGGCGAGCAGCACCTGGGTGACCAGCAGGAGCTTGCGGCGGTCCACGGCGTCGGCCACCGCCCCGCCGGCGAGGGTGAGGCCCACCAGCGGTCCCAGGTTGACCAGCCCCACCAGCCCCACCGCCAGCGACGACTCGGTGATCACGTACACCTGGTAGGGGATGGCCACGGCCGTCACCTGTCGGCCCAGCCACGACACCGCCTGGCCCCAGAACAGCCACCGGTAGTCCCTCGACTCCCGTAGGGGCGACAGGTCGACGAACAGCCTCCGGCGGGCGGGCGGCCGCGGCGGCCCGCCCCCGCCGGCCGGCTCGACCGGCGGGACCGGCTGGCTCACCGCGCCGGGACCCCGTCCGAGCCAAGTTGGCCGAACTGTTCGGCCAAGTGGCTCTCCAGGGGCCATCTGGCCGAACAGTTCGCCCGGGTGGCTCTTCGGTCAGCCGGAACGGGGACCCGGCGAAGCGTCACCCGCGCGCCTCCGGCGCCGGCTGGCACGTCGGGCACCAGTAGACGCGCCGGGCCTGCTCGCCCTGGAGGGCCGACTGGATCGGGGTGCCGCAGCGGCGGCAGGGACGGCCGGTGCGGCGGTACACCCAGCGGGGCGCGGGCCGGTCCCCGGCGCCGCCCGCGTCGATCCCGGCGCTGGCCCGCATGAGCCGCCGGGCCGTCCTCACCAGTCCGTCGAGCTCGCCGTTGGAGAGGGCGCCCTGCGGCGTCCGGGGATGGCAGCCCTCGAGGAACAGCGCCTCGGAGCGCCAGATGTTGCCGATCCCGGCCACCACCCGCTGGTCGAGCACCAGCTCCCCCACCGCCAGCTCCGGCGACCGGGCCCGGGCCCGCCGGCGCACCTCGTCCAGGTCGAGCTCCTCCGCCAGCACGTCGGGCCCCAGCCGGGCGAGCGCCGGGTGCACGTCCTCGGCGTGAGCGGCCAGGAGCTCGACCACCGGGGCGTTGAAGCACACCGCCACGCGGTCGCCGCACACCAGCACCAGCCGGGCCTGCCCGCTCGGGCGCCGCCACCGGTCGCCGTGCGAGTAGACGTGCCACGACCCGCTCATGCGCAAGTGGGTGTGCAGGACCTGGCCCGACCGGAACCGGAGGAGCAGGTGCTTGCCCCACGCCTCGGCGGACTGCACCCGCTGGCCGACGATGCGGTCGACGGGGAGGCCGGGCACCGCGGTGGTGGCCTCGGTGACCTCCCGGCCGCCGATCCACCGCTGGAGGGTGGCCGCGGTGCGGTAGAGGGTGTCGCCTTCAGGCACCGGGCCGAACCACTGGGTGGAGGCTACCGGCCGGGTTCCCCCACCGTGGCGGTGGGCAGGCTGGTCCCATGACCGAATTCGGCTACACCATGATGAGCGAGCAGGCGGGCCCCAAGCAGCTGGTGGCCGACGTGGTGGCGGCGGAGCAGGCGGGGTTCGACTTCGCGGTGATCTCCGATCACTACTTCCCGTGGCTGGACGCCCAGGGCCACTCGTCGTACGCGTGGAGCGTGCTCGGGGGGGCGGCGCTGGCCACTGATCGGCTGCCGCTCATGACCTACGTGACGTGCCCGATCATCCGGTACCACCCGGTGATCGTGGCCCAGGCGGCGGCGACCGTGCAGCTCCTCTCCGACGGACGGTTCACCCTCGGGCTGGGATCGGGCGAGAACCTCAACGAGCACGTCGTCGGCGGCGGTTGGCCGTCGGTCGACGTCCGCCACCGCATGCTGCGAGAGGCGATCGAGATCATCCGCGGCCTGTTCGCCGGCGAGTACCTGACCTACGACGGCCAGTTCTTCGACGCCGACTCGGCCAAGATCTGGGACCTCCCGGAGACGCCGCCTGCGGTCGGCGTCGCCGTCTCCGGCCCGCAGTCGTGCCAGCTGGCGGGCGAGCTGGCCGACGCCATGATGGCCGTGGAGCCGTCATCCGAGCTGGGCGAAGCCTTCGACGCCGCCGGTGGGACGGGCAAGCCCCGCATCGGCCAGGTGCCGGTGTGCTTCGACCGCGACGAGGAGGCGGCGGTGGCCCGGGCCCACGAGCAGTTCCGCTGGTTCGCTGGCGGCTGGAAGGTCAACGCCGAGCTGCCGGGGACGGCGGCGTTCGACTCCGCCTCGCAGTTCGTCCGCCCCGACGACGTGGCCGAGGAGATCCCGTGCGGCGCCGACGTGCAACGGGCGGTGGAGGCGGTGCGGCCTTACGTCGACGCCGGGTTCACCCACGTCGCCCTGCTGCAGGTGGGCGGCGACCACCAGGGCGAGTTCATCCGCTGGGCCAACCAGGAGCTGCTGCCCGCCCTGCGCTCGCTGTAGGAGCGTGCTGATCTATCGCGCCGACCAGCCGAGGAAAGCCGCGTAGCCGCTGGTCGGCGCTTCGGGCCGAAGGCCCGACCGAAGTAGATCAGCACGCTCCTAGGGATCAGCTGCCGGGAACGGCCGTGCGCCGCACCGTTCCCACATCGCAGGTGAGCGGGCCCTTGGCATGGGCCAGACCGATGATGGTGAAGGGCGACGAGGTCCCTGGCTCCACGTCGGTGATGGTGTCGACGCCTTCGCTCACCCGGTTGCCGCTCGGGTCATGGAACTCGATGCGGACGAAGTAGCTGCTCGTCTTCGACGACGTGTTCCTGACCTGCCCGGTGGCGTGGGGCTTGTCGGTGTCAGTGCCGGGAACGCAGCCCGTGACCACGGCGTCCTGTCTGGGGTCGTCGGACGCGCACGCCGAAAGGGTGGCGACGACGAAGGCGATCGCCACCGCGAAGAGCAATCGCTTGCACACGGTTCTCTCTCCTTGCCTCTGAGCGGCTTGTTCCCAGGCAGTGGCGGGGCGAATCGCGCCGGTCATCCGTAGCGCACGAGGCCTCGGGGAGAGGGGACGAACCCGGCGGCCCGCAGCACCGGCTCGAGGGTCTCGTCGTAGCGCTCGACGGCCAGGCGGCGGGCCCTGCCGCTCGCCACCAGCGAGTCGAGGGCAGCGACGGCCCGGTCCTCCCAGCGGCCGTCGAACGGCCGCAGGGCCACCAGGCCGCGCCCACCCCGTTCGACGTACAGCGCACCCTCGCCGTCGACCAGCACCACGTAGGCGCCCGCCACCCGGCGCAGGCCCGGCACCGGCCAGGGAAGGGTGAGGCCATAGGCGTGGGCCGGGTCGGTGGCGGCCAGCACCAACGCCCCCTTGGCCTCGTCCCCTCCGGCGTCGCGCCGTGCTCGCAGGCGGTCGACCGCTCCGGGCAGGGCGAACTGGGCCCCGCCCATGCCGGCGACGAAGTACCCCCGCCGCACCCTTCCCGACTCCTCCATCGCCCGGAGGACGGGGTAGACGGCGGCGAACCCCCCGGCATGGCCCTCGCCCCGCACGGCTTCGCGCGTGAGCACCCCGTGGCGATCGAGCAGGACAGCGGCGAGGGCGTGGGCCCGCTCGGTGGGGCTCACCGCGTCGGCCGACAGGTCGGCGTCGACGAGCGACCACCGCCCCTGCGCCCGGGGCGGGCCGAGCACGGTGAGGGACCCGAGGTTGGGACGGCCGCGGCGGCGGGAGCTCTTCGGCCGTCCCGGCCGCCCGCCCCCCGCCAGCGCCCGCAACGGCGAGAACGAGTCGTTGGTGACCTCGCCCGCCCAGACCAGGTCCCAGAGGGCTTCGAGGGCGACCTTGTCGTCGGACCCGACCGCCGCGGCCAGCTCGCGGAAGAAGCAGGCGCCCCGGCGGGCGAGGGCCTGACGCAAGCGCTCGTGCGGCTCCTCGGACGGGCGGTCGGCGCCCGACACGGGCAGCGGCGGGCGCAAGGCGGCAGCCCGCTCGCGCAGGAAGAGCACGACCTTGCCGTCGTCGGTGCCCAGGGGCCCCGCCCCCACCCAGACCACCTCGCCGGCGGCCGCCAGCTCGTCGAGCAGCCGGGGCGAGTAGTCGGACACGCGGGCGGAGAGCACGTCCCGCTCGAGGACCGACGCAGGGACGGCCACGCCCTGCAGCTGGGCAACGACCTCGTGAAGGCGCTCGATGCCCGTCGCCTCCGATCCCACGCCCTGCCAGGCAGGCAGGAACCTCGCGAGCACGCCGGAGTCGACCGGCTCGACCTCCTTCCGGAGGGCGGACAACGACCGCTGGCGGAGCGACCGGAGCACGTCGGGGTCGCACCACTCCCGCGAGGTGCGACCACCCCGTTCGGCCACGGAGGCGGAGGGGCGGAACTCGCCGCGGAGGAGGAGGCCGGCGTCGGCCCGCCGGGCCAGTAGCCCCTCTATCGCGCCGGCGGGCAGCCCGAACCGGGCGGCGGGCTCGTCGGTGGTGAACGGGCCGTGCGTGCGAGCCCAGCGCCCGAGCAGCGACGCGAGGGCGTCGTGGACCGGCTCGAGGAAGGCGTCGGGGACGCCGGGCGGGGGCACCACCCCCAGGGCGTCCCGGTAGCGACCGGCGTCCTCGGCGAGGACCAGCCGGGGCTCGCCCGCCACCCGCACCTCGACGGCCCGGCGGGCGGACACGAGGGCGTCGGCGAAGTCGGCCGTCGAGCGGGCCCGCAGCTCCTCGCGGGTCAGGTCGCCCAGGCGGCGCAGGAGGTCGGACGCCTCGTCGGCGTCGCGTGCCCAGCGGCGCTCGTCGAGGCACTGGAGGTCGGCCTCCAGGGCGTCGAGCGCCTCGGGGTGGATGAGCTCCCGGAGCTCCTCGGCGCCCAGCAGCTCGGCCAGCATCTCCCGGTCGAGGGTGAGGGCCTGGGCGCGGCGCTCGGCAAGGGGGGCGTCGCCCTCGTAGAGGAAGTTGGCGACGTAGGCGAACGCCAGCGACGAGGCGAACGGCGACGGGCGGGCGGTGTCGACCGAGACGACGCGGACGGTGCGGGCCCGGACGGCGGTCATGAGCTCGACCAGGGCGGGGAGATCGAAGACGTCGCGGAGGCACTCGCGGTACGTCTCGAGCAGGACGGGGAACGACCCGTGCCGGGACGCCACCGCCAGGAGGTCGGCGGCCCGCTGGCGCTGCTGCCAGAGCGGCGTGCGCGACCCGGGCCGGCGGCGGGGCAGCAGGAGCGCCCGCGCCGCGTTCTCCCGGAAGCGGGCGGCGAAGAGGGCGCTGTTGGCCAGCTCGGCGACCACCAGGTCCTCGACCTCCTCGGGCTCCAAGAGGATCGACTCGACCGGCGGCGACTCGTCGGCCTCGGGGAGGCGGACGACCACGCCCTCGTCGCTCCACATGGTCTGCACCTCGAGGCCGAGCCGGGAGCGCACCTTGGCCTCGATGGCGAGGGCCCACGGGGCGTGGACCCGGCCCCCGAGGGGCGAGAGCACGCAGATGCGCCAGTCGCCCAGCTCGTCGCGGAAGCGTTCCACCACCACCTGGCGGTCGGTGGGAAGGGCCCCGGTGACCGACCGCTCTTCGGCCAGGTAGGCGCGCAGGTTCTGCACGGCGAGCGGGTCGAGGGAGCACTCCTCGGCCAGGCGCTCGTCGGACCAGCCGTCGACCTCGCGCTGGAAGGCGCCCACCGCCCGGCCCAGCTCGGCCGGCCGCCCCAGCCCGTCGCCGTGCCAGAAGGGCATCTTCCCGGGCTCGCCCGGTGCCGGGGTGACGATCACCCGGTCGCGGGTGATCTCCTCGATCCGCCACGTCGAGGCACCGAGCACGAACGTCTCCCCCACCCGGCTCTCGTAGACCATCTCCTCGTCGAGCTCGCCGACCCGGACGCCGCCCTTCCCGTCGGCGCCGGGCGTGAACACGCCGTACAAGCCGCGGTCGGGGATGGTGCCGCCGCTGGTGACGGCCAGCATGCGGGCGCCGGCGCGGGCCCGGAGCGTGCCCTCCACCCGGTCCCAGGTGAGCCGCGGGCGCAGCTCGGCGAAGTCGGCGGACGGGTAGCGGCCGGCCAGCATGTCGAGCACCCCTTCGAGCAGGGCCGGCGTGCAGTCGGCGAACGGGTAGGCGCCCGCCGCCACCTCGGCCACGTCGTCGACGGTGACGTCCTCGACCGCGCACATGGCCACGATCTGCTGAGCCAGGACGTCGAGAGGGTTGCGGGGCACCCGCGTCTCTTCGATCAGGGCCGCCTTCATCCGCATGACCACGACGGCCGCCTCGACCAGGTCGCCCCGGAACTTGGGGAAGATCCGACCCCGAGAGGGCTCGCCGACCTTGTGCCCGGCCCGGCCGATGCGCTGCAGGCCGCTGGCGACCGACGTAGGCGACTCCACCTGGACGACCAGGTCGATGGCGCCCATGTCGATGCCCAGCTCCAGGCTGCTGGTGGCGACGAGGGCGGGGAGGCTGCCCGCCTTGAGGGCGTCCTCGATCTCCAGGCGTTGCTCGCGCGCCACCGAGCCGTGGTGCGCCCGGACCAGTTCGCGCCCGGCCAGGTCGTTGAGACGGGCGGCGAGGCGCTCGGCCAGGCGGCGGGAGTTGACGAAGATGAGCGTCGACCGGTGCGCCTCGATGAGGTCGAGCAGCACGGGGTGGATGGCCGGCCAGATGGAGTGGCGGGCCTCGGGCTGGCCGGCCGCCGGCCCCGACATGACCTGGCCGTCGTCGATGGGCTTGCCCAGCTCGGACATGTCCTCGACGGGCACCACCACCTCGATCTCGAGGGGCTTGCGGACGCCGGCGTCGACGACGGTGACGGGCCGGGGCCGCCACTCGCCGGTGGCCGGGTCGCGGTGGCGACCGCCGAGGAAGCGGGCGATCTCGTCGAGGGGGCGCTGGGTGGCGGAGAGGCCGATGCGCTGGGGCGGCCGGTCGGTGAGACGCTCGAGCCGCTCCAAAGACAGGGCGAGGTGGGCGCCCCGCTTGGTGCCGGCCACCGAGTGGATCTCGTCGACGATCACGTGCTCGACCCCGGCCAGCACGGTGCGGGCCGACGAGGTGAGCATGAGATAGAGCGACTCGGGGGTGGTGATGAGGATGTCGGGAGGGTGACGGACGAGGTCCCGCCGCTCGGCCTGGGGCGTGTCGCCGGTGCGGGTGGCCACCGAGATGGCCGGCGCCGGTAGGCCCAGGCGGCCTGCCTCCAGGGCCAGCCCGGCCAGCGGTGCCCGCAGGTTCCGCTCGACGTCGTAGGTGAGCGCCTTCAGGGGTGAGATGTAGACGACCTTGCAGCGGCCAGGCTCCTGCGGAGGGCCGGTGGTCAGGAGCCTGTCCAAACACCACAGGAAGGCGGCAAGGGTCTTGCCCGAGCCGGTGGGTGCCAACACCAGGGTGTGCTCGCCCTCGCTGATGGCCGCCCAGCCCTGCTCCTGAGCCGGCGTGGGACCGTCGAAGGTGGCCTCGAACCACGCCCGGGTGACGGGTGAGAACCGCTCGAGGGCGGGGGCGGGCATGACGCCAGGGTACGGCCGCCACCGGCACCGGCAGTACGGTGGACCGGCGTGGAACACGTTCGGTGGGACGACCGCCCCCGGCTCCGGCGTCCGGTGCTGGTGGCCGCCTTCGAGGGGTGGAACGACGCGGCCGACGCCGCCTCCGGGGCGGCGCGCTACCTCAAGGCCAGCTGGGGGGCGCGGCCTTTCGCCAACATCGACCCCGAGGAGTTCTACGACTTCTCCTCGACCCGGCCCCAGGTGCGCCTGGGCGGCGGCTTCACCCGGGAGATCATCTGGCCGAGCAACGAGCTCTCGGCTGCCTCACCGCCGGGGACGAGCCGCGACGTGGTCGTGCTGATCGGCACCGAGCCCCAGCTGCGGTGGCGGACGTTCTGCGCCCAGGTGGTCGGTGTCGCCAACGAGCTGCGGGCCGAGCTGGTCGTCACCCTCGGCGCCCTCCTGGCCGACGTCGCCCACACCCGGCCGGTGCGGGTCACGGGGACGGCGGCCGACCCCGACCTGGTCCGGCGGCTCGGCCTCGAGCGCTCGACCTACGAGGGGCCCACCGGGATCGTGGGCGTGCTGCACGACGCCTGCCGCCGGGCCCAGCTGCAGTCGGCCTCCCTGTGGGCCGCCGTCCCCCACTACGTCGCCGCCACCCCGTCGCCCAAGGCCACCCTCGCCCTCGTCCGGAGGACGACCAACCTGCTGTCGACGCCGCTGGTCACCGCCGACCTCGAGCAGCGGGCCATCGACTACGAGCAGCAGGTGAGCGAGGTGGTGGCCACCGACGACGAGGTGGCCGCCTACGTCCGGCGCCTGGAGGAGGCGGTCGATGCCTCCGCCGACGAGGAGCCGCTGCAGCCCCAGTCGGGTGACGTCATCGCCGCCGAGTTCGAGCGCTTCCTGCGCGACCAGCAGGGCGAGTAATCGAACTGGCGGTGGTTGGGTAGCGATTCCGCGACACAACCACCGCCGGTTCGTTCAGGGGCGGACCCCGAAACGGGCGAACGTGGCGGCGGCGTCGGGGAAGACGGCCGAGGCGGCGGCGACCAGGTCCCGGGGCCGGGCGACCTGGTGGGCCTCCTGGGCCACATAGACGCGCAGGGCGCAGTCCACGAGCGAGGGGTCGCCGAGGGCGGCCAGGGCCTGCGCTCCCTGGATGTAGGCGCCGGCGTAGTACACCCCCGGGTGGGCGTCCCAGTAGGTCATGGGCTCGCCCAGGCGGCCGGCGGCGGCCGCCGGCAGCATCCGGGCGCGGAGGACGTCGAGGGTGCCCTCGAAGCGCCCCTCGGCCCACGTGGCCAGCCCTTCGTCGAGCCACGGGTCGCGCCCCTGGTCGTTGCCGACCAGGGCGTAGAACCACTGGTGGGCCACCTCGTGGCTCGTCGTCCGCATCAGCGTCCCCGGCCCCTGCAGGACATGGCCGGGGTACTCGATCCCACCGCCCAGGCGGGGGGTGATGGCCAGCGTGAACGCCGGCCACGGGTAGGCACCGAAGCGGCGGCCGAAGTCCTCCAGGGCGGCCACCACCCGGTCGCGGTACGCCTCGGGCGAGGCGCCGACGACGCCTCGATCGACGCCCACCGTCACCCGGACAGGACCAGGCGCCCGGGCTTCCCCCGTGGCGGTGACGAACCGCCCCACCGACACCGCCACGTCACGCATGGCGGTGGCCGTCCAGTGCCCGGGCCGGTCGTTGGTCCCGCTGGCCAGGACCGAGAGCCCAGCGGGGCCGGTGACGGTGAGGTCGAAGTCGGCGGTCGGCGCGGTGGACGCCTCGGCGAATCCGCCCGTCGGCGGCTCGGTCGCCCATCCCACGCCCGGCTCCCACGAGAGGATCGGGAAGAACGATCCCAGCCGCACCGCGTCGCCGTCGACCGACACCCGGTCGCCGCTGGCGACGGGCAGGCGCAGCGTCCAGGGCAGCGCGACCTCGACCGCCGCGCCCGCCCTCAGGGCCCGGCCGGGACGGACGACCAGGACCGTCGGTCCCTCGCGGACCGCCTCGGCAGGACGGCCGTCGAGCGTGACCGCGCCGGTCTCCAACCGGGCACCGTCGGCCGCCAGCACGGGGCTGTTGGGCCACAGCCGGAACACGAGCCGGTCGGTCTCCAGGTCGGGCGTGAACCGCACCCGCAGGTCTCCTTCGGCGACGCGCTCGGCCGGCCGGACGTCGACCCTCAACACGTACCGGGGCCGGTCGGGCGCCGGCTCGGCGCGCGGGGGGACCGGCGGGCACGAAGGGCTGGTGGCTGCGGGCAACGACGTACGCGGCGTCGACGTCGCCGTGGGCTCGGTCGTAGGCGCCACCGCTCCGGAGCCGTTCGCCCCGCCCCCGCCGTCGCCGCCGCACCCGACGAGCGACGCCGCCAGCACGGCGGCGACAGCCAGGCGCCGGGCGACCATCGGGCCCCATGCTGCCAGGCCACCTACGGTGGGCCGGTGCCGCCCCTCGTGCCGACCTGCGTGTGGCGGGCGGTCCCCGAGCTGGTGGTCACCCTCGACGATCGCTTCGGGCCGCCGGTGGATGCCTACGTCAACGGGTCGCAGGTGTGGCTGCGCGAGAGCGGGCCCGGCGGGATCACGGTGGAGTGGCGACTGCACCCGGTCCCTGGCTACCGGCGCCCCGACGGTGTCGACACCTACGAGGTGTTCGAGGCCACCGCCGACGCCCTCGCCGCCGACCGCCCCCCGCCCGCACCCCTGGAGCGCCTCTGGGAGGGGCTCGAGGCATTCCCCGCCTACGGCGACGAGGTCGAGCCGGCGACCCTCGCCTCGTCGTGCACCGAGGAGCTGGGCCGGGCGCCCGACGCCTTCGGGCTGGTCGACCACGACCGCATCGGCGACGAATGGGAGCGGACCTCGGGGCGGACGTCGATCGTCGCCTCGCTGCTGGCCCAGCTGGGCAGCTGACCTCTCGCCCGGGTGACCGTCCGCCTCGTCGCCGGCATCGCCGTGGTGGCCGACTGCTGGCTGCTTCTCGTGGTCCTCGCCCGCCGCCTCCCGCCCGGCCTGGCCCGTGACCTGGCCGGGTTCCTTCCCGACTGCGTGACCCTCCTCCGCCGGCTGTGGCGCGACCCCCGGGTGCCGCGCCGCGCCCGCGTCGTCCTCGCCCTCGCCGCCGTCTGGGTGATCTCGCCGATCGACCTGGTCCCCGAGTTCCTCCCCGTCATCGGGCCCCTCGACGACGTGGTCGTCGCCGCCCTCGCCGTGCGGTACGCCGTCCGCCGGGCGCCCCGGCAGGCCGTCGTCGACGCCTGGCCGGGCAGCCCGGCCATGCTCGGGCGCCTCCTCGGCGACCGCACGGCACCAAGCCACGGGGCGGGCGCCGGCGTCGGTTAGCGTTCGCCTCAGTGGACCCCGGTGCCGAACCGTGGTGCCGGCCGCCGAGCTGGTCGAAACCGGTGCCCCTGGCGCTGGCCGCTCTGGCGCTCGCCACCCTCGCCGTGGTCGGGGTGGCGCCGGGACGGGCGGACGCGGCGGCGGCGGCCCGGCCGGTCGTGCTCGTGCTCGCGCCGGAGCTGCACTGGGCGGACGCCCCGGCGGTGCTCGACGACTGGGCCAAGACGAGCCTGTCGTTGCGTTCGGCCCGCCACCGGGCCGGTGCGGACGACGGGTACCTGACCATCGGCAAGGGGGCTCGCTCGGGGGCGCCGCCCGCCACCGGGGTGGGCCCGGTGATCGCCACTGGTGAGGGCGGCCTGCGCCTGGAGCGATGGGACGAGCTGCGCCGCCACGACCGGTCGCTCGGCTACTCCGGCGAGCTCGGGACCCTGGGGGAAGCCTTGCGCCGCTCGGGGAGGCCGTGGGCCCTGGTCGCCGACGACGTACGGGGGGCGGCGGCGGTGGCCGACCGCCAAGGCGTCGTGGCCCGGGCCGAGCGAGGCGGGGCGGCGGCGGTGGCCCGGCTGCTCTCCGAGGGCACCGAGGCGGTGGTCGTGGCGGTGCCCCACGACCAGATCGGCTCGGTCCTCGAGACCGCCGCCACCGGTGGCGCCGGCTGCGTCGTCGTCGCCAGTGTCTCCTCGCCCGGCCGCAACCGCCACCTCGGTGTGCTCGCCGCCGCGCCGGGGTGCGGCCTCGGCGCCGACGGGCTCACCTCGCCCGGCACCCACCAGGACCACCTCAACACGCTCGTGGACGTCGGGCCCACGTTCCTCGCCCAGCTGGGCGTCCCCCGGCCGGCGGGGATGGGCGGGTCGCCGGCGGAGCCATCCGCGCCGGTGTCGGTCGCCGCCCTCGTCGGCCGCGACGCGCGGGTGGTCGCCGCCGACGGGGCCCGCACGCCGCTCGTGTGGCTGTTCGTCGCACTGACCGGGGTGGGGGCGGCGGTGGCGCTGCGGCGGCCCGCCGCCCGCCCGGCGGTGGCGTACGCCCTTCTCGCCGTGCCCCCCACCAGCTTCCTCGTCATGGCCGTCCCGTGGTGGCGGTGGGGACTGGCCGGCGCCCTGCTCGCCGGGACCGCTATCGCCGCGGCCCTGGCCGTGGCGGCCGCCTGCGCCGGACGGCACGACGTCCGCATCGGCCTCGCCGCCCTGGCCGCCGTCACCGCCGCGGTGATCGGTGTGGACGCCGCCCTGGGCGGTCTTCTCCAGATCGACGCCCCGTTCGGCAACTCGCCGGTGGTGGCGGGGCGGTTCTACGGGGTCGGCAACATCGGTTCCGGCTTCTTGGCCGCGGCCATCGTGCTGGCGGCCGGCATCGCCCTCGACCGTCGGGGCCGCCGGGCGGTGCCCGCCTCCGGCGCGGCGATGGCCGCCGGGGTGGTGGTCGGCGGTGCGCCGTGGTTCGGTGCCGACGTGGGCGGGGTGCTCTTCGCCGTCCCGGCGTACGGCACGCTGGCCGCCGGCTGGCGGCAGGGGCGCCCGCCGGCGCGCCTCGTCGTGCCCCTGGTCGCGGTCACGCTCGTCGTGCTGGCGCTCTTCGTCGCCGTCGACCTGTCCCGTCCCACCGGTGAGCGCACGCACCTCGGCCGGGTGGTCGGCGACGACCTCGCCCATGACGTGTCCCGCAAGGCGGGCAAGGCGCTGGCGACGGTGACGAGCCCGATGGCCCTGGTCGTCCTGATCGGCGCCGGCGCCCTCGCCGTGGCCCGACCCCGTCTGGACGGGCGGACGGCCCTGCGGGCGACCGCCTGGGCCCTGGCCGTGGCCGGCGTCCTCGGCTCCGTCGTGAACGACTCCGGAGTGCTGGTCGGTGCGGCGGTGATGGCCATGGCCTGGCCGGCGTTCCTGGCCCTGGGTGGCGGCCCCCCGTCCGAGCCCCTCCCGAGGGCACCGGTGGCCGTCGCCGACCGGATGGAGGCAGCCTGATGAGGGCGCAGGAGGAGCGGCCGGCGCCGCCCGTCCGGCGCCTGGTGGGCCTCCGCTTGTTCGGGGTGCTCGCCGCCGCGTCGCTCGCCCTGCACCTGCCAGGGCTCACCGTCCACCTGTTCAACTCCGACGAGGCCAGCCTGGCGACGATGGCCATGGTCATCGACCGGGGAGGCCGCCTGTACCACGACACGGCCGACCGCAAACCCCCTGTCGTCCCGTATGTCTACGCGGCGGTGGCGGAGGTGACCGGCAGCCGGGACCTCCGTCCGGTGAGGGCGGTCGCCGCCCTCGTCGTGGCAGCCACCGCCGCGCTGCTCGCGGCCGAGGCGCAGCGCCGCTACCGGAGCCGGCGGGCGGCCATCGGCGCAGCCACGCTCTTCCTCCTGGCCAGTGTCGCGTTCTTCCCCGCCGACACCCAGGCGGCTGGCTTCGAGGTGTTCATGCTCCTGCCCATGACGGCAGCGGTGGTGGCGGCCGGCCGAGGACGAGCCGCCCAGGCCGGTCTCTGGCTGGCCCTGGCGTGCCTCTGCAAGCAGACGGCGATCACCACCGCACTTCCCATCGCCTGGCTGCTGTACCAGTCGGGAGGTTGGCGCCTCGTCGCCAGAGCGCTGAGCGCGGGGGTGGTGGGGATCGCCGTCACCGCCGTGGTCTTCGGGCCGTCGGACTTCCTCTTGTGGACCGTCACCGGCAACGGCGGCTACCTCGCCCTGCGAGGATCAGTGGGCGCCACCATCCTCCGGGGCCTGGGCATGACGGGGGCCTTCCTCGGCATCAACCTCGCCCTCTTCCTGCTCGCCGGGGAGGCCGCCCGGCGGCGAGCCGCGGGCGTCGACCTCTGGCTCTGGCTGGCCGGCGCCGCCTTCGGCGTCCTGGCCGGGCTGCGCTTCTTCGGCCACTACTACCTGCAGCTGCTACCCCCGCTCGTGCTCCTCGCCGCCGCCGCCCTTCCCTCGGTCGGCGCCCTGGCGCGGCGCGCCGCCACCGGTGCAATGGCTGTCTCCGCCGCCGTCATGTGCGCGGTCGCGTTCCTCCCGCCCGACGAGCGCGGCCTCCTCCCCTACGGCGCCATCGCCGCCGAGGTGCGCCGCGTGACCGAGCCCGGCGACACGGTGCTGGTCTGGGGAGAGTTCCCGGAGATCTACTGGGCCGCCGACCGCGAGCCGGCGACCCGCTTCATCCACACCGGTTTCCTCACAGGGAACTCGGGCGGGCGGGACCCGGGCACGGGCGCCCCCACCGACGGGCTGCCGGGGGCGTGGGCGATGCTCGACCGGGACCTGCAGGCCCACCCCGCCGACCTGATCGTGGACACGAGCCCGGCCGGCATCAGGAACTCGGAGTACTACCCGCTGGAGGGCACGAGCCTGTGGGAGCGCATCCGCCACGACTACGAGCTGACCGGAACCCTCGACGGTGTCCGCTTCTACCGCTACGTCGGCCGGGCCGGTCCGTGACCACTCATGGCGGGGCCACCCCCGTCACGAACCACCCCGCATCCAACGCCACTTCCGGCGCCAGGGAGGCTTGTCCTCCTCACGGACCGGTCGGGGCGGCTCCCCCGAACGGGGAAGAGGCGGCGACGTCGGCTCGACCAGCTCCCGGCCGGAGAGGCCGCCCCCGCCGCTGGCCGGCTCGGGGTCGGCCTCGGCCGCCTCGGCACTGACGCCTTCGCCCTCGGCTTCGGGGGCCTCCTCGTCGGCGGCCAGGTGGGCAGAGTCGACGGCGAGGCTGCGATCACCCGGGGCTTCCTCGTCGGCGGCCTCCTCGTCGGCGGCCAGGTCGGCGTTGTCGACGGCGGAGCTGTCGACGTCCTCGGCTTCCTCGGTCTCCTCGTCGGCAGCCAGGTCGGCGTTGTCGACGGCGGAGCTGTCGACGTCCTCGGCTTCCTCGGTCTCCTCGTCGGCGGCCAGGTCGGCGTTGTCGACGGCGGAGCTGTCGTCACCCTCGGCTCCGGCGGTCTCCTCGTCGGCGGTGATCTCGGCCGTCTCGTCGGGGCCGGCGTCGGGTTCGGCGTCTCGGGCCTCGACGGCGTCGGTGGCGTCGGCCCCGCTCGCCGCTTCGGCGGTCGTGTCGCCGTCCTCCTCGACACCCGGGCCCACCTCGGCGGACGCCGCCGCGTCGGCGGGCTCGTCCGGCCGGGTCTCGTCCTCGGCCTCGTCGGCGGGGACGTCCACCAGCTCCCCCGTCTCGGCGACGTCCGGGTCGGTCGGCTCGGCGTCCCCGCCCTCGGGCTGGCCAGGCTCCTCATCGGCGACGAGGCGCAGGGCGGTGGCGGGGGGCTCGGCCGTCTCGTCCCCCTCGAGCTCGCCGTCGGCGGGAGCGACTGCTGACGCCCCCTCGACCAACCGCAGCGGGCGCGCCTCGAAGCCTTCGGAATCGTCGCCCACCGCGATGGCGGCCGCCGCGGCGACCTTGTCGTCGGCCCCGGCGGACCGCTCGGCGGCACTGCCGCCAGCGCCCTCTTCGCCGACGTCCGGCGCGGGCCCCTCGGACGAGGCCGCCGCCAGCTCAGGGGCCGGAGCGACCTGGCGAGCGGGCGCCATCACAGAGGCGCTCTCGACCAGGTCGCTGTACACCCGGATCCATCGGATGCGCCCGTCCTCCACGCCGACGATGAAGATCCCCGCCGCCTCCGCCGAGTCGCCGGCGCCGTGCACCTCGACCCACACGGTGTTGTCGGCGACCGCACTGCGGAGGACGGTGAGCCGGAACCCGGGCTCGGCTTCGAAGATGGCCTTCCAGTTGCTGATCAGCTGCCCCGAGCCGCGGAAGTTCCGCCCGGGATGGATCGGCTGGATGCTCTCGAAGTCGTGGTGGACGCACGCCCGCAGCGCGTCGGCGTCGTGATGGTTGGCCGCGTCGAGGAACCGGGACACGACCTGCATCGGGTCGGCGGCACCGTCGTTGGACCGCTTGAAGCCCACGAACCCTCCTGTCGACGTGCGCTCCGTCGCAGGTGACGAACCTAGTCCCTGCCCGGCCGGCCCCCTGCGCGTCAGCCGGCTTCGTCGATCCGACGCTCGGCCCGCCACGGCGGCTGGCGGGGCGGGTCGAACAGCACGTGCACCGGCTCCCCGCGCACCGCCCGGAACGCCTGCTGGCGCCAACGGTCGCCTCCGGCGAGCGGCTCGGGCAGGGCCTCCTCGTCGAACCACCCGACGTCGAGGCACTCGAGCGGATGGCGACGAAGCGTGCCGCCCACCACCCGGCAGTGGAACACCAGTGAATAGAGAGGGACGCGCGTGAAGCCCAGCCGCAAGCCGTCGAGCACGGCGATCAGGCGCACAGGCTCGACCTCCATCCCCGTCTCCTCGAGGACCTCCTTGACCGCCACCTCCGAGGGCGAGTAGCCCACGTCGGCCCAGCCCGTCGGGTACAGCCAGGCTCCGGAGTCGCCCCGTTGCACGAGCAGGATCTGGTTGCGGTCGTTGCCCACCACCGCCCCGACTGCCACCTTGGGCGTGACGTAACCGGCGACGCCTTCGCCGACCTGCCGGAGCCACTCCTCGACCACGACCTCGGCTGACCGCTCGAGCCCGGCCGCCACCCGCATGTCGGCGGCGATGCGCAGCACCTCCTCGAAGCGCTCCCGCTCGTAGAGGTTGTCCGAGAACCCGAGCCCGGTGCGGGCGATGCCGGCCAACGCCTCGCTCCACCGCAGGAGATCGTGCGCGGAGGCGGCGGGACCGGGGCCGCTCTCGCTCATGCCACCATCGACGGTAGCGGCACGGGGCCCGAGCGGGCGCGGTGCCGATGCGCGGTGAGCGGCGAGTTACTCGTGCTCGTCCTGGAGGTACCCGGGCCAACCGCCACCGAGGCCGCCCGGCTCGCGCTCGACGTGCATCGCCTCCTCCTCGGCGCTGAGCCCGCCGACGTCGGGTACCGCTTCCCCCACCTCCTCGGGGGTGTCGTCGACGTCCACCACGCCGAGGTCCGGCTGCACCAGGCGGCCGCCCAGCGGCTCGTCCTCGTCGTCGAGCCCCTCACCCGCCGGCACGTCCGGCACCTCACGAGCGATCCGCTGGGTCAGGCTCTCTCCCATCGCATCCTCGGCCGGGGTGGTGCCGAATTCCTCGGCACCCAACGGGTAGTCGCGCGGCGGGACCAGGCCTTCGGGCGTCTCCCCCGACAGCACCTTCCCGACGGGCTGGTCCTCGAGCTCGGGGATGCCCTCTTCCTCGAGAGCGGCATCGCGTAGCAGGGCTTCGTCGTTGGGCTCGACCACAGTGCTCTCCTCCCGTCGGGCCCGGCAGACCCTCGCCGCGCCGACTACCCACACGACCGCGGCGACAAACGAGTGGGGTCAGGGGCGAGCGCGGACACGACGACGTCGGGCCGCTGCCGCCACCGCCCCCGTCGCCGCCACTGCGAGGACGCGTCGGCCTCGGTGGGCGGCGGCGACGGCCGCCCGTGCCGCGTTGGCGCCGGGCGCCCCGTGCACCCCGCCTCCGGGGTGGGCCGACGCCGAAGCGAGGTACAGAGCGCGCACCGGCGTCTCGGGCCGGGCCAGCCCGGGCACGGGCCGGAACACGAGCTGCTGGTGCAGGTGGGCCGTCCCCGCGTTGACCGACCCGTCGACCAGGCTCTCGTTGGCCTGGGCGAGGCTCCGGGGCGTGAACACGTGGCGGCCGACGACCCGCTGGCCGAACCCGGGGGCGAACCGCTCGATGCGAGCCTCCATCCGGTCGGCGAAGCGCTCAGCTTCGGCGCCGCCCCATGTCCCCTCCAGCTCGCCGGCGGCGTCGCCCCGGGGGCGGCGGGGGACGTGGGTGTAGGCCCACGCCGTCTCCGTCCCCGGCGGCGAGCGCGTCGGGTCGGCCGTCGTCATCTGGCCGAGGACGAGGAACGGGTGCCGCGGCAGCTGGCCGGTCGCCAGCTCGGCGGAGTAGAGCGTCAGCTCGTCCATGCTGTCGGCCAGGTGGACGGTGCCGGCGCCTCCAGGTCCCTCGATCTCCCAGGGGATGGGGCCGTCGAGGGCCCAGTCGACCTTCACGGTGGCGTCGTCGAACTGGAAGCGGCGCAGGTCCTCCAGGAAGTCGTCGGCGAGGTGGTCCGGCCCGACCAGCTCCAGGAAGAGCTGCGGCGCGACGACGTCGGCGAGCACCGCCCGCCGGGCACCGATCTGGGTGCCGTCGGCCGTCACCACACCGACCGCCCGACCGCCGCGCACGTCGACCTTCACGACTCGGGCGCCACACTCGACCCGCCCCCCGCGAGACTCGAGGCGGCGCACCAGCGCGGCCACGAGCTGGCCGGCGCCGCCTTCGGGAACGGGGAACCCGTGCTGCTGGCCGAGCGACGACAGCAGCCAGCCGATGAGCGTGCCGCCGGCGGCCTCGGGCGAGAGGTCGGTGTGGAGGGTGTTCCCGGCGACGAGCAACCCTCCGCCGGCCCCACCGAACTCTTCCTCGGCGAAGCGGCGCGCCGGGAGCGTCAGACGACGGGCGAAGCGCAGCAACCCGGTGGGACCGAGTCGTGCGGCCAGCTCGACGGCCGGGAGCACGGGCGGGAACGGAGCGAGCAGTGCGCCGACGAGTCCGTCGCCCGTCTGGCGCCACTCCCGGTAGAGGCGTCGCCAGGCGTCGCCGTCCCCGGCGGCGTAGGTGTCGAGCGAGCGCGCCGTCTCCTCGATGTCGGTCGACAGGACGGCGCAACGGCCGTCGGGCGTCGGATGGGCGAGCACCCGTGGCGCGCGGCGCCAGCGCAACCCGAACGACTCGAGGTCGAGGCGCTGCAGCACCGGGGAGGCGGCGGCCAGCGGATAGAAGGCGCTGAACAGGTCGTGCACGAACCCGGGACGGATCAGCTCGGCGCTGCGCACTGCGCCGCCCGGCTCGGGCTGGGCCTCGAGGACGAGAACCTCCCAGCCGGCGTCGGCCAGAAGGTTGGCGGCGACCAGGCCGTTGTGACCGGCGCCGACCACGACGGCGTCGACTGCCGCGAGGCTCACCCCAACAGGTCGGCGAGCCGGGAGAAGAAGGCGGAGCGGGCGAGGGCCTGCTCGCACCCGGCGGCGCGCGCCGACTCGAGGAGGTCCCGCTCGGTGTGGTTGGCGAACCCGAGGACGCGGACGCCTACCGAGGAGATGGCCTCGAGCACCCCGGGACGGGTGAGGTCGACGACGACCACGTCGGCGCCCTGGTCGGCGGCGGCAGCGGCAAGGGCGGCGGGCCGGTCGACGAAGGAGACGTCGGCGGCACCGGCGATACGAGAGCGGTCCATGAGGTCGGGGACGTAGGCGACCACCTTCGTCATGGCCGCTCCCCGGTCGATCCGCCGCCGCCCTTCCCGTGCCGCTGGAGGTGGACGAAGGCCTTGGCCGCCCCCCAGGCCAGGCCGACCTCCGCCAACGACGGGTGCACGTCGGCGAAGGTGGCGGGCGCCAGATCGTAGACGTCGTCCGGGAACAGCCGGGTCTGGATCTTGTCGCGCTCGACCGGTGGCACACCGGCGTCGCGCAGCACGCCGGTTGGATAGCGGACCGCCCCCCGCAGCAGCGAGAGCGGCGTCGTCCGCTGGTCGTCGATGTCGGCTTCGAGCAGGGCGCGGACCCGGGGACCGACGTCGTCGCGCGCCCGCCGTCCCGCCTCGACCGCCGCCGCCATCACGTGCGGGTCGACCTGGCCGAAGTAGCCCTCGGCGGTGCGGGCCACCGACCGCTCGACCCATCCGGGCAGGGCGGCCTCGATGGCGTCGGCCAGCGCCGTAGCATGCTCCTCCACCTCACCATCGTGCCCGCCTCGGAGGAGGTTCGCCTGCCGATGCGACCGGATCCGATACCTCCCCGACCCGGCCAGGAGTCCGTCTGGGACTACCCCCGACCTCCGCGCCTGGAGGCGGTGCGTCGCCAGGTCGAGGTCATCTTCGGCGGCCAGACCATCGCCCTGACGCTTGCGCCGTTGCGGGTGCTGGAGACGAGCCACCCACCCGTCTACTACCTGCCGCCCGACAGCATCGTCCCGGGGGTGCTGCTGCCGACGGGACGCACGACCCTCTGCGAGTTCAAGGGAGTGGCGTCGTACTTCACCGTCTCGTCGGGAGGCCAGACCGCGCCCGACGCCGCCTGGACCTACGAGGACCCGGCTCCGGGCTACGAGGCGATGGCCGGGTACGTGTCGTTCTATCCCAGCCGCATGGAGGTGTGCCTGGTCGACGGCGAGTTCGTCCAGGGCCAGCCCGGGGGTTTCTACGGCGGCTGGGTCACGGGCGAGGTCGTGGGCCCCTTCAAGGGAGGGCCGGGGTCCGAAGGCTGGTAGGTCCGCAGCCGCCGGCACGTCCTCGACGCGTCGGCCATGGGAGCATTCCTTGATGGCTGCGCCCCGGGAGCGACACGTGCCCCGGCTGAGCGCGGTGCTGCGCGAGGAGGAGCGGGTGACTCCGCTCGAGCTGTTCTTCGACCTGCTCTTCGTCCTGGCCGTCACCCAGTGCACCGCCCTCATGGCCGACGAGCCGACGTGGGAGGGCCTGGCCAAGGGCACCCTGGTGCTCGGCGTCCTTTGGTGGTCTTGGGTCGGTTACGCCTGGCTGACCAGCGTCGTCGATCCCGAGGAGGGGTCCGTCCGCATCGCCATGTTCGCGGCAATGGCGGCGTTCTTGATCGTGGCGATCTCCGTCCCCCGGGCGTTCGCCGACCTCAGCTTGACCTTCGCGGTCGGCTACGCCGTCGTGCGGCTCGCCCACATCGCCTTGTTCCTCCTCGCCAGCCGGGACGACCCGGGATTGCGCAAATCGACCGTCGGCCTCGGGGGGAGCACGGCGATCGCCGTCGGCCTCCTCACCGGCGCCTCGTTCCTGGACGGCACCGCCCAGGGCGGCCTGTGGGCGGTGGCGCTGGCGCTCGACCTGGCAGGGCCGTTCTTCTTCGGGGCCGAGGGCTGGAAGCTGGTGCCCGGCCACTTCGCCGAGCGGCACGGGCTGGTGGTGATCATCGCCCTGGGCGAGTCGATCGTCGCCATCGGCGTGGGCGCCGAGAAAAGCCTCACTGCCGGCGTGGCGACCGCCGCGGTGGTCGCCATCGCCCTGATCGCCGCCATGTGGTGGGCCTACTTCGACGTCGTCGCCGCCGTCACCGCCCGGCGCCTGGCCACCACCGCCGAGGGCCGTGAGCGCAACAGCATGGCCCGGGACGCCTACTCGTACATGCACTTCCCGATGGTCCTCGGCGTCGTCCTGGTCGCCCTGGGGCTCAAGACGACGCTTGCCCACGTTGGTGATCCCCTGGAGAGGGTGCCCGCCGTCGCCCTCGTCGGCGGCGCCGCCCTCTACCTCCTCGGCCAGGTGGCGTTCCTTCTCCGCACCGTGGGATCGCTCGGCTCCCAGCGCCTGCTCGCCGCCCTGGTGATCGTCGCCATGCTCCCCATTGCGTTCGAGGTGCCCGCCCTTCTCACCCTCGGACTGGTGACCGTTGCCCTGTGGGCCCTGAACGCCTACGAGGCCGTCCGCTTGTCGGCGATGCGCGACCGCGTTCGGCACCGTCGGCGGCCCGAAGCGCTGGCCCCCGAGACCTAACCGAGCTTGGCGCGGAGGAACTCGAGCGTGCGGACCCACGCCTGGCGGGCGGCGTCGGCGTCGAACACCTCCGGGCGGGTGTCGTCGAAGAAGCCGTGGGCGGTCCCCGGGTACAGGAAGATCCGCACCTCCTTGCCCGAGGCGGTGAGCTCCTCCTCCAGCGAACGGGCGGCGTCGAACCCGGCCACCTCGTCGTTCTCGGCGTAGTGGCCCTCGACCGCCGCCGCCATCCTCGACCAGTCCGGGCGGCGGCCCAGCCACGCGCCGCCGTAGAACGGGACCACCGCTCTCACCATGTCGGGCCGAACGGTGGCGAGCCACAGGGCGAGGCCGCCGCCCAGGGAGAAGCCCACCACCCCCACGCCCGAGCCGCGCACCGCCGGATGCTGCGCCAAGTGGTCGACGGCGCCCGACATGTCGCGCCCGGCCGCGTCGAGGTCGAGGGACATCTGCGCCTCGGCCGCCTCGTTCGCATCGCCGGGAGGGAGGGTGCGCCCGTGGTGCAGGTCGGGCGCCAGGGCGGTGAACCCCTCGGCGGCGAAGCGGTCGCACACGTCGCGGACATGAGGGACCAGACCCGGCCCCTCTTCGACGACGACGACTCCGAGGCCGGCGCCCTCGCTGGCCGCCGCCAGGTACCCGGTCGCGGTCGAGCCGTTGCTCGGGAACTCGACAAGCTCCCCCATCGGCAGCCGCCCTACGAGGGGTCCGGGCGCCGCGAGCGCGAGCCGGGGGCTGCCCAGGTGCGGGTCAGCTCGGGAACCGCTGGGCACGTCGCCCGCCGCGACGCCTGGTCGGGAGCCACCGGGCCTTCCGGACCGACGACCTGGTCGACCAGCTCCAAACCGACCAGCTCCTCCGCCGCCTCCCACGGCTCGCCGGCCGCCGCCAGCCGCTCGAGCAGTGCCGCCCAGAGGGGGGCGGGAAGGGCCCGGCCGACACCCGCTACGACCCACACCGGAACCTCCTCGTGGCGGGCGACCGCGGCGGCCGCCCTCGACCCGGCCTGCGCCACGAACGCGTCGGGGCCCAACGCCAGGGCCTCGAGGAGCACCAACCCGCCAGCAGCGGCGGCCGCCCCCAGGCCCGACTCGGGCACCGCGGTGGCGTCGCCGCCGGCTCGCCGGAGCTGGGAGGCCAGCGCCCCACCCGTGCCCCCGGCATCGACCACCAGCACGCCGACGTCGCCCCGTCGCCGCAGGGCGTCGGCGACCTGGTCGGGCCACCCCACGACCGTCGCCACCACGTCGTCGGGCAGATGGACGGCGAGGGCAGCGGCAGTGGGGTCGTCGCGCAGCTCGTGGGCGGCGCGCCAGGCCTCGACCCGCGGGTCGGGGGCGGCGAGCACCCGGGCCGCCAGCCACCACATGGGCGCCGAGGTGGGTTGATGGTCGACCAGCCGGCGACAGGCGGTGACCAGGCCGGGGGGGTCGTCGGCACAAGCGGCGAGCACCTCGGCCGCCTCCTGGGCGACGAGAGCCGGGTCCTCGCCGGTGGCCCGGGCCACCATTCGCAGCCGCTCGATCGGGTGCATGGCCTCTCGGCCGTTCACACCCCGCCGGGAGCGCCGGGCTTCCAGGTCATGAGGAACACGATCCCGATCGTGATCAGGTTGAGGACGGCGCCCAGCGCCGCCGCCCGCTTGCCCCGGGCCTCCAGCTCGGCCACCTGCGGCGGCGGGCCTCCGGCGGCGCCGCCGGCCGGGGACCCGGCGGTGGCCAGCTCGGCGGCCAACTCGTTCATGCGGCGGATGTTCGGGGTCTGCATGCCGTGGTGGACGCCGAGGGCGACGATGTACAGCAGGAAGCTGAGCGAGATCCAGGCCTGGCTGAACTTGTACTGGTCGTCGGAGAGCAGGACCAGGATGATCCCGAAGATCGGGACGGCGTAGATGAACCACTCGGACCACTGCTTGCCCACCTCGAAGGTGGCCTGGCTGATCGCCAGTCCCTCCCTGCCGCCGCGAGCCTTGGCCTTGGCCCCGAACACGCCGAAGAGGAACACGCTGCCGAAGCCGACGATGACGGTCATGAGGTGCAGCACGTATACGAACTTGTAGATCCCGCTGTTGGTTCCCACGTGCCTCCTCCGGTCGGTCGTCCGACCCTCGCGGGCCCGAAGATAGCTGCGCTACGTTGCCGGCCCGTGGCAACCAACCCTCCGCCCGACCTGGTGCTGTCGTCCATCAACGGTCGGGCCCGAACGGTGCGCCAGTGGCTCGTCACCTTCCACCTGCTGTTCGTCGCCGTCGACCCCGACAACGACCGCAGCTCGTGGATCGTCCCGACCGCCGCCCGGGTGCTGACGGGCTACGAGCAGGCCGATTGCCGGGTGGCGTGGCTGGTCGCGGGCACCGCCGCCGACGCCCGGCGGTTCCTCGGGCGGTGGGCCAGCGAGATCCTCACCTTCGCCGACCCCGACCTGGCCGTGGTCCGAGCCTTCGGCCTGGAGTCGCTGCCCGCCATCGTCCACGTGGGCATGGACGGCAGTGTCGTGAACGCGGTGGAGGGGTGGGACCCGGCGGAGTGGCGGCGGTTGACCGCCGAGCTCTCCCGCATCGTGGGATGGAGCCGCCCGGTCATCCCCCTGCCCTCCGACCCCGGCCCCTTCGCCGGGGCGCCACTACCTCAGTAGCGCTGGCGGAACGACGACGCCGGGGGCTCGGTCAGGGAGAAAGCGGCCAGCACGAGCAGGTCGGTGGGGGCGCTGCGGAGATCGCCGAGGACCCACGTCGAGCGGTCGACGCCGTCGACCGACTCGGCCAGCGACCGGGGCCCGACCCGGCGACGCCGCAGCTCGTTTGCCAGCATCGACCCGTCGACGAACATCCGGACTTCCCCCTGCGCGGGCCGCACTGAGCGGCCCTCG
>DATACM010000090.1:0-4744 GCA_036259055.1 Acidimicrobiales bacterium
TGACATTGACGAACGACACCTGTGCGGGAGTGCCTCGGAGCGCAACCACCAGCGTGCGCTGATCGGGGGTCAACTGCAGGGTGTCGGGCTGGCGGCCGACGTTCGCCTCTCGCCCGGTGAGCCGGGGCACGGTGAGGTCGACCTCCTTCACCTTGTCCTCGTTGCGGACGCTGACATAGGCCGTTCGCCCGTCCGGCGTCACCAGGATCTCGCTCGGGCGGTTGCCCACGGGAAGGTTCCACAGGAGGGCGCCGGTCGTCGTATCGATGGCGGCGATGTCGTTCGTGACCTCGTTGGTGGCATAGACCCTGCGCCCGTCCGGACTGGGCCAGACCGCGTGCGTCCGGGCCCTCGCCTCGGGGCTGGCCGCGAAGGTGGCGACCTTGGTGTCGGTCGCCGTGTCGATGACTCCGACGGTGTTCGAGCCGAACTCGGCGACGTAGACACGGTCGCCCTGCATGCTCGCCATCATGTGGTGCGGCAACGGTCCCACCGGGATGGTGGTGATCCGGGAGCGGGTCACCCTGGAGATGACCGACACCTGGTTGCTGCGCTCGTCGGACGTGTACACCTTCCCGGTCATGAGCGGCGCCACCACGCCGATGGGCGCGTTTCCGACAGGAATGGTGGCGACCACCTCCCCCGTCCCGGCATCGAACGCAGTGACGTTGTGGAGCGTTCGGTTGGTCACCCAGACGGTGCCGTATTCGCCCCGCAGCCGGTCCGCGGCCTGCGCCAGTCCCGCCAGTGGGGTGGTGAAGGCCGCCAGCGCGGCAACGACGACAACGACGCCTCTCCTTCGAATGGGACCCATGGCAACTCCCTCCCTGGGGCCATCGAGACCGCCGTAGGCGACTCGCACGTCCTCCTACTCCTGTTGAGCGCAACCTAAGAGCGGACAGCCGGTCTTCGCCCCGGGCAAATGCCTAGTCTTCGACTCCCTGGGGGCTCAGGGCGCCGGCGGCGGCGAAGTGGGCGGCCAGCTGGGTGCGGGAGGAGACGCCGAGCTTGGCGTAGACGTTGCCCAGGTGGTAGCCGACGGTCTTGGCGCTCACCACCAGCTCGGCCGCCACCTCCCGGTTGGTCTTGCCCGCGGCGACCAGGCGGGCCACAGCCAGCTCCTGGGGCGTGAGCTGGAGGTGGTGGGCAGCAGAGCGGCGGGCGGGGGTGAGCCCGCACGCGGCCAGCTCGCGCTCCAGGCGCTCCAGATAGGGACGGGCCCCCAGGGTCAGGTAGGCCTGCTGAGCGGATGCGAGCTGCTCGCGGGCCCGCCGCCGCGCCCCCGCCCGGCGGAGGAACCGCCCGTAGGCGTCCTCCAGGCGCGCCCGCTCGAAGGGCATCGCCACCTGGGCGGCGTGGCACAGGCCCGCCTCGAAGGCGGCACGGGCCGCGTGCTCCCGGCCCCGGGTCGCCTCGAGCATCCCACGCACCCGGGCGGCCCCGGCCAGCGAGGAGTGCCGGCCCCGCTCGGCGGCCCGGGCCTCGAGGGGCGCCAGCACCCCTTCGGCCTCCTCCAGGCGCCCCAGGCGCAGAAGCGCGTCGGCATACAGCTCCCGCCAGGGTTGGACCGTCGGCTCGTCGATGTCCGGCCGGGCACGGACCAACCCGACCATGGGCTCGAGCGCGGCGGCAGCACGAGCGTGATCACCCTGGGCGGCGCCAAAACGGCCACCGGCGATCGCCGCCCACAGAGTGCTCGTCGGGTCTCTCAGCGCGCTGGCTGCCGCCGACGCCGCCTCGGCGTGCGACTCTGCCCGCTCCCAATCGCCCCTGGCGGCGAGGGCGAAGGTGGCAACGGCGTGGGTCACCGGCCGGGAGATGGCGTCCTCGGCGTCGTCGGCCTGGGAGGCGGCGACCTCCGCGTGAATCACCGCGTCGTCCCAGCGACCCAGCCGGTACTCGGCGTCGGCCAGGTAGAACAGCGCGACCAACCCGATGAGGAAGGGGCCCCGACCGCGGCACGCGCTCACCGCCAACGCCAGGTCGGTCCTCGCGCCTTCCAGCTCGTCGCTCCACAGCCGGGCCACCCCTCGCCCGACCAGCGCGTCGGCCTCCGCCGGTCCGACGCCGCCCGGGTCCTCGGGAAGGTGGACGACAGCGGCCATCGCCTCCGCCTCCCGACCCATGACGGTCAGGCACATGGCCAGGATGATCCTGGCCAGCCCGGTGGCGCTTGCTCCAGGGTCCGACTCCAAGGCGCGGCGGGCCCACTCCGCCGCCGTCACCACCTGCGCATCGCGGACGTAGACCATGGCCAGCGTTCCGGCGATGCGAGCCGCCAGCTCCGGCTCGGACTGGTGGTCACAGCTCTCCCATGCGGCGCTCAGGAGCGGCGCGGCCTCGGCCTCCCTTCCCGCAAAGAGAGCGAGACGCCCCAATCCGTACCCTCGCCGGGCCTGGTGGGCGAAGGCGGCGAATTCCTCGGCCAGCGCCACGGCCCGACCAAACTCACCGCCCAGGATGAGACAGTCCACCGCCTCGATGAGGTGTCGCTCCCGATCCCCACGCCCAGGGCTCAGGCGGGCGGCGGGCAGGAAGCCCTCGGCGGCCGCCGCCCACGCCCCCCGCCCCGCCTCCCGGCGGGCGTGATCGGCCGCCTCGGCGGCTAGGGCGGGGTCCTCGGCGGCGGTGGCGGCCACCCGGTGGCGTAGCGCCGCGCCGGGGTCGTCGACCACCTCGGCGGCGCGGGCGTGGAGGGCGGCCCGGCGGGTGAGGGCCAGGTCCCCGTAGACGGCGGCCCGCACCAAGGGGTGGGTGAAGGCGATCTCCGCCGCGGTGAGGCCCACGGTGGGCTCGACCAGCCCGGCCGCCGCGGCCGCCTCCGCCGCGGCGAGGGGGTCGTCCACCCCGCCCACGCGGGCGGCCACCCCCAGCGGGCAGCGCAGGCCCAGCACCGCGGCGGCCACCACCAACGCCTCGGCCTCGGGGGGGCAGGCGGCCAGGCGGGACAGAACCAGCGCGGCGTAGGAGCGGGGGGCGGGGAGCTCGTCGGCCAGCAAGGCGGCGCGGGGCAGCTCGGCCAGCAGGGCCCGCACGTGGAGGGGGTTGCCCCCGGTGTGGGCGGCCAGGCGCTCGAGGGCGGCGGCGGGAAGGTCGCCCGCCCCTGCGGAGGCGGCCAGGCGGGCCACGTCGGGGGGCGGCAGCGGGCCTAGGGAGATCGTGGCCCCGACCTCGGTGGCCACCAGGCGGTGCAGGCTCGGCGGCAAAGCCCCCAGGGCCTCCTCCCGGGCGGCGAAGAGGGCCAGGACCCGGTCCACCCGCAGGCGGCGGAGGGCGAAGAGGAGAGCCTGCAGGGAGGCGGTGTCGGCCCAGTGGGCGTCGTCGAGGACCACCACCACGGGGCCCTCGTCTTGGAGTACGCCCAGCAGCTCCACCAGGGCGGCGCCCACAGTGAGGGGATCCGCCGTCGGGCCTTGGCCGCCGAGGGAGGCGAGGGGGCCGGGGAGGGGGCCGGGCAGGCCCCCCAGCAGCTGGCCCACCACGCCGTAGACCAGGGACGTCTCGGTCTCGTCGCCGCTGGCGAAGAGGACTCGCACGCCCTCGAGGCAACCGAGGAACCGCCGCAGCAGGGCGCTCTTGCCCATGCCCGCCGCCCCCTGGATGAGCACGACCCGGGGCTGGGCTGCGCAGGCGTCGGCCAACGCCGCCTCTAGGACGACCAGTTCCACCGCCCGGCCGACGAAGCCCCCAGTCTCCGTGCCCGAAACGATCGCGCACGGGGGGCCCAGTGCCAAGAGGGCAGAGCCGCTTCGGCAGGGCCTCTCGGGCGGAGCCGGTGGCGGCGGGGCGACGGCGGCCGTAACGGCACCGAGACCCTTGCGATAAAGGCTGGAGTCGTCTGGTCGCTGCGCAACACGAACGCGGCGGGCCCCGCCGAGGTCAGCTTCACCTTCGGCCTGCCCAACGACCTGCCTCTGAGCTGGCGCTGAGCCATTGAGGAAACCGGAGACCCATCCCTCTGATGCTCCTATCGATCGGCCCCGACCCTTGCCGTCGTCCGGTTGCTCGGGAAACGGTGAGCGCAGCAAGGTCTGCTCAGTCGTCGGGCGCGTCATCGACGGGGGCGTGGGTGCAGCTCGGCAGGGGGAGCCCTTCCGGCGCGCCGTGGTCATCCTTGCGTCACCGACCCGAAGCGCTCGGCGTTGAGGAGTCGCCCAAGCTCGAAGGCCTCGTCGATCGAAAGCACGACCGTGCCCGGATGCTTGGCGATCCACGGTTGGGCCGCCTCCTCTGAGGCGAAGAACACCACGTACCGACAGAAGCGGTCGATCACGGAGTCGCCGGTGCACGAGTCCTTCATAAAGGACAGGACGGCCTCCGCCGGCGTCACCTGCACGACCCCGCGCGGGCCGACGGTCACGACGATCCCTGCCCCGGTGGCGGGGCAGCGGCTCTCGACCCGAGCCTCTCGTTGCAGGATCGCCGCGAGGAAGAGCGGGTCCCACGCGCACCAGGTGAACAACGAGCGGCCCTCCACCTCGAACCGATGCGCGGTTTGGCGGAGGTCGAGTCCCCAGAACCCGACGATGCGGCCCTCGCCGTCGTAGTAGACGTCGGGCCATCGCCAGAGAAGGGACCGGACGGCGTCCTCGTCGCGACGGACCGCCTGAGCGAGGTCGGCGAGTGCGACCGGCTCACCACCAGCCAGGAGCCGGTACGCGGCGAGCGCCACGGCGCGGTCGCCGTCACTGAGCGGCATGCACTCGGCGAGCAACGAGCGCGCCAGCGAGCCGAGCGTCGGAGG
>DATACM010000091.1:0-7040 GCA_036259055.1 Acidimicrobiales bacterium
AGCGCCTGGTCGGCCGCCGGGAGGACATCGTCCGCTCGCTCCGCCCGCACCGCCGGCACGCCCAGGGACGAGGCGACCGCTGGCAGGTCGACACCGTGGGGCGTGCCGAACAGCCGCTCGAAGTGCTCGTCGAGGGCGGCCTGGGGCAGGAACGAGAAGATGCCACCGCCGTCGTTGTCCAGCACCACGATGGTGGCGTCGAGCTCCCGGCGGGCGGCGCCCAGGAGGCCGGCCATGTCGTGCAGGAGGGTGAGGTCGCCGCACAGGGCGGCCACCGGCGCCTCGGTGACCGCCGCCGCGCCCAGCACGGTCGAAGCGAACCCGTCGATGCCGCTGGCCCCCCGGTTCGAGAGCACCCGGAGCCCGCTCCGGGGGGCGGCGAACGACTCGAGGTCGCGCACGGGCATGCTCGACCCCGCCACCAGCGTGGCGCCGGTGGGCAGGCCGGCGGCCAGGTCGCGCGCCACTCGCCCCTCGAACGGCGTGTCCCACGAGTCGAGGAGCCGGTCGAGGGCCTGGCGGGCGCAGCCCTCGGCCGCCAGCCAGCCCTCCAGCCAGCCGCCATCCGACGGGCGCTCGGCCAAGGCGGCGGTCACCCCGTCGAGCAGGGCGTCAGGGTCGGCGACCAGTCGCTCCGACGCCGACCGCTGGGGGTCCAGCCACGCCCCGTCGGGGTCCACCAGCACCTGGGGGACCGAGTGGTCGAGCCACGCGGATGCCGCCCGACCGGTGGGCGCCGCCCCCAACCGCACGACCAGGTCGGGCCGGTGGGCCTGGGCGAACGCCGCCGCCCGGAGCAGGGCGTCGTAGGTCGAGACGGCGAGCGGGCCCGTGCGCAGGCCGGACACCACGTCGGCCAGCACCGGCCAGCCGGCGACCCGGGCGAAGCGCTCGACCGTCTCGGGCCGGGCGCCGGCACCCCACCCGGCCAGCACGACGCCTCGGCGGTTGGCGCTCACCGCCTCGGCGAGGCGCTCGACGTCGTCCCGGTGAGGTGGCGGGCGGCGCGCCGGCGAGGTCACCCAGGGCGCCCCGTCCGGGCGCCCTGGCGCCTCGACCACGGGCTCGTCCGACGGCACCAGCGGCTCGCGGAACGGCAGGTTGAGGTGGACGGGCCCGGCCGGAGGGCCGAGGGCCTCGGCCACCGCACGGGCCGCCACCGAGCGCCAGTAGCGGCCCGCCCCGGGAACGTCGACGGGCACGCCGACCTCGGCGAACCACCGGACGGCGTCGCCGAACAGCTTGAGCTGGTCGATCGCCTGGTTCGCGCCGGTGTCGCGCAGCTCGGGCGGCCGGTCGGCGGTGCAGGCGATGAGCGGCGCGCGGGACTGGCGGGCCTCGACCACCGCGGGGTGGAGCAGGGTGGCGGCCGTCCCCGACGTCGTGAGGACGACCGCCGGCCGGCCCGAGGCCTTGGCCGCGCCCACGGCGAAGTAGGCGGCGGACCGCTCGTCGAGGAACACCTCGAGCCGGATCCGGCCGTCCGCCGCCAGCGCCAGGGCGAGGGGGGTGGACCGCGACCCGGGGGCGAGGGCGGCGATGCCGACACCGGCCCGGGCCCACTCGTCGACCAGGGCCCGGCCGAAGGCGGTGGCGGCGTCGGTGCTCACCGGTGCACCATCCGCCCGTGCTCCGTCGCGTCGTCGAGGGCCCGGACGGCGGCGGTCGGGTCGTGCTCGTGCACGGCTTCACCCAGACCGTACGGTCCTGGGACGGGGTGGCCGGGCGGCTCGTCGGCCAGGGCTACCAGGTCGTCCGGGTCGACCTGCCCGGCCACGGCGGGTCGGCCGCCGTGCGCCTCGGCTTCGTCGAGACCGCCGCCGCGGTGGGCCAGGCGGGCGGGCCCGGGGCCTACGTCGGCTACTCCCTCGGGGGGCGGTTGTGCCTGCGCCTGGCGCTGGACCGGCCCGACCTGGTGACCGCTCTGGTCCTCATCGGCGCCTCGCCCGGGCTGGCCGATCCGTCCGAGCGGGAGGGCCGCCGTCAGGCCGACGAGGCCCTCGCGGCGGAGCTCGAGACCGAGGGGACGGAGGCGTTCCTCGAGCGGTGGCTCGACCAGCCCCTGTTCGCCGGCCTGCGCCCGGCACCGGGCGAGCTGGCCGCCCGGCGGGCGAACTCGCCCGAAGGCCTGGCGTCCGCCCTGCGGCTCCTGGGCACCGGCGTGCAGGAGCCGCTCTGGGACCGCCTGGCCGGCCTGGCCGTGCCCACCCTCTTCGTGGCCGGCGCCGAGGACGCCAGGTTCGTCTCCCTCGCGGCGCGCATGGCCGAGGTGGTCGGCCCTCCGGCCCGGGTGGCGATCGTCCCCGCCGCCGGCCACGCCACCCACCTGCAGCGGGCCGGCGCGGTCGCCGGGCTGATCGACGACTTCCTCCGCGAGCAGGGTCGGTAACGCCATCAGACTGCGTACCTCGCCACCAGCGCGGGGTCGGGGACGGGCCGCCGGACGGCCAGCTCGCCGCCGACCGGGACCAGGGGATCGGCCACCACGTCGCCGGCCAGCAGGGCGGCGGTGCCCAGGCCGCACGCGTAGGGAAGCTCGGGGAGGGCGGCCGCCAACGCGAGGCCGGCGGCCAGCCCGACGGAGGTCTCGTACAACGAGGAGACGATGGCGGGCACGCCGGCGGCCTCCGCGACCTCAATGGCGGCCGCCACCCCGCCGAGGGGCTGCACCTTGACGACGACGGCGTCCGCCGCGTCGAGGGCGCGCAGGCGCCGGGCGTCGTCGGTGCTGCGGACGCACTCGTCGGCGGCGACCGGCACGGGAAGCCGCCGCCGGACGCGGGCGAGGTCGTCGAGGGAGGCGACGGGCTGCTCCACCAGCTCCAGGTCGTAGCGGGCCAGGCGGCCCAGGAACGACACCGCCGTCTCGACGTCCCAGGCGCCGTTGGCGTCGAGGCGGAGCCGCACCCTGGGGCCGACGGCGTCGCGGACCGCCGCCACCCGGCCCGTGTCGTGCAGGTCGCCCACCTTCACCTTGACGCAGCCGGCACCGGCGGCCACCGCCTCCGCCGCCACCGACGCCGCCGTTGCCGGGCCGACCGCCGGGACGAGGGCATTGACCGCCACCCGCGGCCGCACCGCCGCCGGCCACGTGCCGCACGCCGCCTCTTCGGCCGCCCGGCGGCCGGCGGCGGGGTCGGCGGCGTAGCCGGGAGGCGACGCCGACCACTCGCCCCACCCGCTGGGCCCCTCGAGGAGGACGGCGTCCACCGCTCCCATGCCCGCCAACGGGACCCGGAGGGGCACCGCCACGCGGTGCTCGGTCAGAGCGCCCACAGACCCACGGCCAGGAGGGCGGCGAACACCAGTTGCAGGCGGGCGGTCGCCACGAGGGCGGCCACGAGCGAGGGGGCATCCCGGCGACGGGCCACCAGGCGGACGGGCTTGACCGCCAGAGGGACCGCCGCCAGCCCGAGGAGGGCGCCGGGCGCGGCCACCGCCATGCCAACGCCCGCGGCCAGGCCGCCCACCACGCTGCCCTGGTAGAGCTGACGGGTCCTCGGCGCCCCCACCCGGACAGCGAGGGTCCGCTTGCCCGAGGCGGCGTCGGTCTCCACGTCACGAAGGTTGTTGACGAGCAGGATGGCGCAAGCGAGCAGGCCCACGGCGACGGCGCCGGCGACGGCCAGCGCCGGTACCCGCTCGAGCTGGACGTAGGTCGACCCGCACGTGGCCACCAAGCCGAAGAAGACGAGCACCGAGAGCTCGCCCAGCCCGGCCGACGCGTAGGGGCGCGGACCACCGCTGTAGAGGGCTCCGGCGGCGACGGCGGCCGCCCCGACGAGGAGCAGGCGGAGATCGACGGCGACCGCCAGGACGATGCCGGCCGCCGCCCCCACGGCAAAGGCGACCACTGCCGCCGTCTTCACCTGGCCGGGCGCGGCCAGTCCCGAGGCGGTCAGGCGCACCGGTCCCTTCCGCCGGACGTCGACTCCCCGGATGCCGTCGGAGTAGTCGTTGGCGTAGTTGACGCCGACCTGCAGCGCCAAGGCGACCACGAGCGCCAAGAGCGCCCGCCACCACACGACGTCCCCGTAGCGAGTAGCGACAGCGGTGCCGACGAGCACGGGTGAGACCGCCGCGCCCAGCGTGCGCGGCCGCGCCCCCTGCACCCAGATCTTGATCTTTTCTCTAACAGCCACGGGGAGAAGCACCGGCCCGAAGGACAACAGAGGCCCCCGGGTGGCCCGTAGGGAGGGGCCCCCGTGGGGAAGGGGCCCCACGGGGAGGGACCCTGAGGGACAGGACCCGGGGGCCGGGGGCGCAACCGACTTTCAAGGGCGACGCGGAAACCGCGAGAAGTCCGGCGGGCGCTTCTGCACGTAGGCGTCCCTCCCCTCCTGGGCCTCCTCGGAGAGGTAGTAGAGCAGGGTGGCGTCGCCCGCCAGCTGCTGCACGCCGGCCAGCCCGTCGGTGTCGGCGTTGAAGCCCGCCTTGAGGAGGCGCAGGGCCAGCGGGCTGTGGGTGAGGATGCGCCGGCACCAGGCCATCGTCGCCTCCTCCAGCTCGGCCAGGGGGACGACCTTGTTCACCAGGCCCATGGCCAGCGCCTCGCCCGCGTCGTACTGCTCGCACAGGTACCAGATCTCCCTCGCCTTCTTCTGCCCGACGGTGCGGGCCAGCAGCCCCGCCCCGTAGCCGCCGTCGAACGACCCCACTCGTGGGCCCGTCTGGCCGAAGCGGGCGTTGTCGGCGGCCACCGTGAGGTCGCACACGAGGTGAAGGACGTGGCCTCCGCCGATGGCGTAGCCGGCCACCATGGCGATCACCGGCTTGGGCAGGCGGCGGATCTGGACCTGCAGATCGAGGACGTTGAGGCGGCCGACGCCCTTCTCGTCCCGGTACCCGTCGTCGCCCCGTACCCGCTGGTCGCCACCGGAGCAGAAGGCGAGGGGGCCCTCGCCGGTGAGGATGATCACGCCGATCTCGGGGTCGTCGCGGGCCGCCTCGAAGGCGTCGGACAGCTCGAAGAGGGTCTGGGGGCGGAAGGCGTTGCGCACCTCGGGCCGGCAGATGGTGACCTTGGCCACCCCCTCGGCGACCTCGTAGCGGATGTCGCCGTAGTCGCCGCGCTGCTCCCAGGCGGCCGCCGGGCGGATGGGGTTGGCGTCGTCCACGGGCGTCGTCACTCCTAGAGCGATCACTCCAACGAACGCCGCTACCGTAGCGGGCGATGGCCCGATCACCCGAACTGTTCGGCGAGGTGGCCGCTGGGGAGCCACCTCGGCGAACAGTTCGCCCGGAGGGACGTCCGGGCGGGGGCGCCGGCGACAGCGGTGACCGCGGCGACGGGTCGCTCACCGCCGTGTGCCTTCCCGCCCCCGAGGCGGCCGAGGCAGTGCGCCAGGCGTGGGAGGGTGGCCGAGCGGTGGTGGTCGTCGATCCCCGGGCCCCGCTCCCCGAGCGCCGGCGGGTGCTCGACGCCGTCCGCCCCACCCACCTGCACGACGAGGGCGGCCGGCGGCCGGTCGACGGCGGGGAGCCGGTCGCGCCCGAGGTGGCCGCGGTGGTGGCCACCTCCGGAACGACGGGCGAGCCCAAGGCGGTCGAGCTGACGTGGGCCGGCCTGCACGCGTCGGCGGGGGCCGTCTCGGCGGCGCTGGACGCCGGCGCCGGCGACCGCTGGCTGTGCTGCCTCCCGCTGTCAGGCGTCGGCGGGCTGTCCGTCGTGGCCCGGTCCTTCGTCAGCGGGGTGCCCTTCTCGGTCGCCCCCCGCTTCGACGCCGAGGCGGTCGCTGCCGCCCCCGCCACCCTCGTCTCGCTCGTGCCCACCCAGCTGGCCCGGGCCATCGCCGGCGGGGTCGACCTGGCCGGGTTCCGGCGGGTCCTCGTCGGTGGTGCGCCCGTCCCCGAGGAGCTCAGGCGCCGGGCCGAGGAGGGGGGCACCCGGGTCACGCCCACCTACGGCCTCTCCGAGACGTGGGGCGGCGTCGTCCACGACGGGCGTCCGCTCTCCGGCGTCGAGGTGCGGCTCGGGGAGGCGGACGAGATCCTCCTCCGGGGCGCGGTCGTCATGCGCGGCTATCGGGGGAGCCCCGATCTGACCCGCCGGGTCTTCGATGCCGACGGCTGGCTCCGGACCGCCGACGTGGGCGCGTGGGCCGACGATGGACGGCTCTGGGTCGTCGACCGCCGGGACGACCTGGTGATCACCGGTGGGGTCAACGTGAGCCCCAGCGAGGTGGAGGCGGTGCTGGCCGCCCATCCAGCGGTCGCCGACGTCGGGGTGACGGGCGCCCCTGACCCCGAATGGGGCCAGCGGGTGGTCGCCTACGTGGTCCCGTCCGACCCGGCGAGCCCCCCGACGCTCGCCGGGTTGCGCGCCTACGCGGCCGAGCGGCTCTCGGCGCCCAAGCTGCCGCGCCAGGTGGTGCTGCTGGAGTCCATCCCCCGGACGCCGGGAGGCAAGATCCGCCGCCGCCTTCTTCGGGTTTGAACCAGGGGCCGCACGAAGAAGATGATCGCCGGGTCGAGCAGGCCGTTTACGACTCGATCCATCAGTCCGCCCGTTCCGTCAACCGAGAGACACCTTGGGATGGCCGCCCGATCACGGCGTGGTCCCGTGGGCGCCCTACCCCGAGAGGCGGGAGATGTCGACCGCCACACCCAGCGCCCCTGCAGAGCGGGCTGCGCCGATGTCACCAGGCCCCAGCCCCCCTTGGGCGTAGACGGGCAACGGGGTGGCCGCGACCAGCGCCTGCAGGCCGTCCCAACCCAGCGGTTGCTCTCCAGGGTGCGAAGCCGTGGGGAGAACCGGCGACACGAGGGCGACGTCGGCACCCAGTGCACTGGCGCGCTCGAGGTCCCGTGCGTTGTGAGCTGACACCGCCCACAGGCGCGTCGGCGGCCGCTCTATCAGGCCGGCCAGCGCGGCGGCGCTGCTGTGCAGCCCGCAGGCACCGGCCTGGCGTGCCTCGAGCGCCGTCCCGGACAGGAGGAGGCGCAGCCCGGTCCCCCGCCTGAGCTGGCGCAGCCGGCGGGTGAGCTGGACGCGCTGAGCAGGCGCGAGCTCCGGTGCTCGCACGATCAGGAGCCGCAGG
>DATACM010000092.1:0-2899 GCA_036259055.1 Acidimicrobiales bacterium
GGGCATCATCGTCGTCGTCCTTCGCCACTGGCAGGAAGCTCATGGGCGCTCAATGACGGTGAGACCTTTCAGTCCGCAATCGAGCCGTGACCGCTAGGTCCGCCCCCTAATCGCCGATCGCCCGTGCCGGACCGGAGCCACGAAACGCCGGGTAGGTGGGACACCTACGGCCTGGTGGGGGAGGCGATGCAGCCTCCGCCTCGCCCCGCGTCGACGGCCTTCCGCCGGGGATCCCGCACGGCGCCGCACGCGTCCAAGGCGTACGGCCGGGGCGGCGTTCGCGCGGGGGGTCCACTTTGGTGAACGGTCCGCGAGGCTGACCCAGCGCCTCCTGCGACCGCGTGCCACCCGGCGCGTTTACGACGCTGTTCGGTGCTCGAGCGATGCGAGCAGATCGCCAAATACGTGCCGTCGCGCCCTTGGGAGGGACGCTGCCTCGCGGACCGCCCCCATTTGAAGATGACGCGTCGACCGTGCGGGCGGCGCAAGCGTTGACCCTTCTCGGCGCGGACTTCAACCTGAGCATGCCGCTCACCCCCTAGCGACTCTGGCGAGGCTGCGCTCGCCCGGAGTCGTTCGGGCGAGGAACGTGTCGGTCGCCGCCAGTGCTTCGTCGAGGATGGCTAGGCCGGTTGTCGCGTCGGCGTCGCTGATGTTGAGCGGCGGGGCGAGGTGGATGCGGTTCCCCAGGATCAGCGACACCAACCCACGGTCGAGGCAGGTCCTGGCGAACGCGGTCATCGGGGCGTTCGCCTCGCCGGTGGCGCCGACCGGCACGAGCGGCTCTTTGGTCAGCCGGTCGCGGACGAGTTCGACGGTCCAGAGGGCGCCGATGCCTCGAACGTCTCCGACGGAGGGGTGCTTTTCGGCAAGCCTTGTGAGTCCGGGCCCGAGGATGTCCGCACCGAGGCGGGCAGCCGAGGCGACGGTGCCCTCGTCGTGCATGGCCTCGATGGCGCCCACGGCTGCGGCGCAGGCGAGTGGGTGCCCGCTGTGGGTCATGCCGGCCGGGTAGGGGCGTTTGGTGAACGTGTCGTAGATCGGGTCGCCGACCAGCACGCCGCCGAGGGGCACGTACCCGGAGTTCACGCCCTTCGCGAACACGAGCAGGTCCGGGGCCACTCTGTCGTGGTCGACGCCGAACCAGGCTCCGGTGCGGCCGAAGCCGACCAGTACCTCGTCGGCGATGTAGATGATCCCGTGGCGGGTGCAGAGGTCGCGGACCCCGCCGAGGTACCCGGGAGGTGGCACGATGACCCCCGAGCTGCCGATCACCGATTCGAGGACCAGCGCGGCGATCGTGGCCGGCCCCTCGAGGAGGATCACCTGCTCGAGGTGCGCGAGCGCTCGTTCGCACTCGTCCTCGGCGGTTGTTGACCCGAACACGGAGCGGTAGAGGAAGGGGCCGAAGAAGTGGACTGCCCCGGCCGTGCCCGTGTCCGAGGCCCAGCGGCGCGGGTCGCCGGTCAGGTGGATCGAGGTCGTCGTCGAGCCGTGGTAGGAGCGGTAGGCCGCGAGCAGCTTGTGTCGGCCGGTGTGCAGGCGGGCCATCCGTACGGCGTGCTCGATGGCCTCCGTCCCGCCGGTGGTGAACAGGACGTGCCCGAGGCCTTGTGGTGCGACCTCGACTATCAGCCGCGCCGCTTCGCCCCGGACATCGGACGCGTATCCGGGGGCCAGGCCGCACACTCGGTCGGCCTGCTCCTTGATCGCGGCGATGATGCGCGGGTGCTGGTGACCGACGTTGGTGAATACCAGCTGCGAGCTGAAGTCCAGGTAGGGCCGGCCGCTGGCGTCGATGACGTGGCTACCGGAGCCGGCGACGATGGTGGGCACGTTGCGCGGGCCTTGCACCGTCCAGGGGTGGAAGACCAGTTCGTCGAGATCCATGGCATCCTCCGCTGCTTCAGGGCCGCCGTCCCCAGGACTGGATGACCGTGAACGTGGTGCCCCACCGGCCCGGGTCGCGGAGCTCGGTCTCGGCCTCGTCCTGCAGCCGGGCCAGCTCTTGGGCGCTCACGAACTCCTCCAACCGCGGGGCAAGGCCGGTGGTCATCTGGATCGGCAGCCGCAGGTAGGGATGCCCCGGCGGCAGGGCCAGGACTTCGGCATGGATGTTCGCATCGATGCCGACGCTCGAGAAGAGATCGAGGTGCGTACGCCCGCCGTCGAGCTCCGAGACCTTGCGGAACGCCTGGTTGATGAGGCCGATGAGCTGCTCCAGCGCGGGAGCCGGCGGGTTGTAGTGCCACGAGCCCTTGTCCCAGTCCTCCAGCGCCACGATGCCGCTGGGTCGGGTCAGCCGGCAGTAGGTCGCCATCTGCTCAGCGCCCCGAGCCAGCGGGCTGATCACGAACCTCGAGTGCACCAGGTCGAACGACGACGCCTCCAGGTTGCTCGCGAACACGTCGTCCTTGACGAGGACCACGTTGCCCAGCCCCTCGTCGGCCACAAACTGCTCGGCCGCGGCGAGCATGGCGTCGTCGGCGTCCGTCCCCACGACCTCGCCGTCGGGCCCGACCCACTCGCTCAGCAGTCGCAGCCAGCCCAAGACGCCGCAGCCGATGTCGACGGCCCGGGCACCCCGACCGACGCCGATCTCGCCGAGAAGACGGCGACCGGCCGGTTCCCACACCCGCGACTGGAGCTGAAGTCGCTCCAGCTCGGAGGTCTGACCGGCCAGCAGGTAGGTCGACGAACTCATGGAATCTCCTCCCTCACCCGTCCCTTCACCCATTGAGCTGACTGTCCCGTGCTCCCGTGAGCTCCACAAGTGCAAGAACTGAACTAGTGCGGACCCTCCGGGGGTGGGAGGATTTCAGCGATGCGCTCCTACGGTCTCTACTGCCCCATCGCCCGGGCCTCGGAGCTGCTGGCCGAGCGCTGGTCCATCATCATC
>DATACM010000093.1:0-1810 GCA_036259055.1 Acidimicrobiales bacterium
CGCTGCTGACGACGAGGGGCCCGGCGTCGCCGCCCCCGCCGGACGCCGCCCGACCGCCGGCCACGACAGAGACGGCGCCGGCCACCCCCACGACGCTGAGGCCGCGGAGCGCGGTGACGACCGCACCGGCGCGGGCCTGTCCCCGGGTCGACGCCACCCTCGCCGCCGACACCGACGGCGACGGTTGCCCGGAGGCGCTCCGCTGGTCCGACGGAGTCGTCGAGGCCGGTGGCGAGCGCTGGGCGGTGGGCGGTCCGGGCGACCTGGTCGCCACCGGTGACTGGGCCTGCCGGGGCGGCGCCACCCTCGCCCTGCTGCGGCCCGCGACCGGCGACGTCTTCGTCTTCGACGGATGGGCGAGACCAGGGCAGGAGCTGGCGACGACGGCCGTCGCCCGCGTCGACGGAGGGTTCGCCCTGCGGTCGGCCGATCTCGACGGCGACGGGTGCCCCGAGCTCCTCGTCGAGCGGGCGGACGGGCCACCCGTCCGCGTGTCCCGCCATGACGCCTGATGTTCTGTGGAGCGTTGACCACCGTAGAGGTGGTCGACGCTCCACGAAACGGGTCGGGCCCCTGTTGCTGTGGGCCATCGCCGTCGCCGTCGCCCTCGGCGGCCTGCATCTCGCCGGTCGGGGACCGCTGGCGCCGCCACCGCTCACCTCCCCGCCGGGCTGGGGGCAGTGGTTGCAGCAACGGGACCCGGTCGTCGCCGCCTTCGCGGTGCTCCGTCTCGCCGCCCTGGGCCTGGGCTGGTACACCGCCGCCGTCACCCTGGCCGGCGCCGCCGCCCGACTCGCCTCCCGCCGGCACCTGGTCGCCGCCCTCGACCGCCTCACCCTCCCGCCCCTCCGGCGGCTGCTGGCGGCGACGGTCAGCGCCAGCCTCACCGCCGGCGTGACGAGCCCGGCGCTGGCGGCACCTGATCACCACCCGGCGCCCGTGGTTGCCGACACCCCTGCCCCCGGCACCACCGCGCCGACCATCACCATGCGCCACCTACCGCCGGCGACCGAGACGCCGCCACTTCCCGCCCGCCGCGCCGACCGCACGTGGACGGTGCAGCCCGGGCAGTCCTTCTGGTCGATCGCCGAGTCGGTGGTGGCCGAGGGGCTGGGCCGCCGGCCGACGGCGCAGGAGGTCGTCCCCTACTGGACCCGCCTGATCGACGCCAACCGGGCCGTCCTCGCCGACCGGGACAACCCCGACCTGATCTTCCCCGGCCAGGTGTTCACGGTGCCGGAGCGGTGAGAGGACGACGCGGTCACGGGTAAGGCAGGGGATCCTGCAGGAGGTCCTCGTACTCGAGGAGCCGATCGTCGACGCCGCTCAGGCGGGCGGCCTCTCGGAAACGAGGGTGGCCGAGGCAGGGCAGCGACTGCAGGAACGGCTGCGTCAGCTCGGGGATGAACACCTTGATGAGCTTCACGTGGTCCATCTGCTCCGGGGTCCTGTCGAAGACGATGGGGTCGACGTCATGCCGTGCACAGGCCCGGAGGAGATGGTCGAGTCGGGCCCGGGGGTCCGTCGGGGGCATCTCGGGGAGCGACGAGAGGAGGACCTCCTCCCCGTTGCGGTACCAGTCGAGCTTGGCGACGTTCTCGCGGTAGCCGTAGTAGCTGACGACCTTGAAGAAGACGTCGATCATGCGCACGGGGTCGTCGGGCTGCATCTCGAAGAGGCGTTCGTACAGCTGGGCGAAGCTCCTCTCCGGGCTCACCAGCGAGAGCCGCATCGTCCGTTCCGCCTGGCCGAACTCGTTCAGTGCCTTCAACAGGGCGGTGTCGATGTCGACGTCAGCCCCGCCGCCGGA
>DATACM010000094.1:0-13030 GCA_036259055.1 Acidimicrobiales bacterium
TACGCCCCGGCCAAGCTGCTCAAGGTCATGCGCCTGCGGCCCATCGCCTCGACCGCTTGGCTGCGCAACGTCGGCATGCTTCTGGTCGTGACGAGCATCTTCAACGCCGGCGCCGCCCGCGACCCTCGGCGCTACCCGCTGTACTCGTACCTCGTCCCCACGGCCAGGCTGATCGCCGGGTCGTTCTTCCTGGGCATCGTCGCCCGGAACCCGCAGAGCTCGTCGGAGCGGCCTCGGGCGTTCGCCCCCCTCTTCGTCTTCGACACGACGATGGGGCTGGTGTGTGCCGCGCTTCTGTACCTCGGCCTCCGAGAGGAGGGCGGGAACCAACGCGAGGAGCTGGGAACGGCCTCGCCGGGGCGGCCGTAGCTCCTCGCCGTCTCCGAACGGCCGGCGCATGAGCGACGACCCGTCTTCGATCGACTTGGTGATCCAGACCGCCAGCGGCGTCCTCACCGGCCGCTTTGCCCCCCGCGAGGCGGTGACGATCCTCGCCGCTCAAGCGCCGCAGGCACGCGCCCAAGCCGCCGTCGTGGCCGAGCGAGCGCCCCAGCGCGGCGAACGCTATGCCGAGCTCCTGAGGTCGATCGCCGCCGAGCTGGCCAAGCAGGGGCACGAGGGACGTGAGGAGCCCTGGGCGGTGCGGGCCGTGGTACAGGAGCTCGAACGGGTTGTGGCCGCGCTGACGGGCTGAGCGGGACGTCCCGAGGCGGCCGGGCGCTCTGCGCGCTGACCGGGCGTCACGGGCGGGGACGGCGTGGACCCTGCTGCCCCCGCTCGGCTCGCCACGACCTGATCAGCTGCTCGCGCCAGACCAGAGCGGCAACGAGGGAGATCGACGCCGCCGCCACGCCGCCGACCACCACCGCCACCGTCGACGTGAGCAGCCCGGCCAGGAGCAGCACCAGGCCGGCGGCCCCGAGGACGACCGACGTGACGAGCGCCGGCGGCGACCGGCGTCGGGACGAACGCTCCACCACCCTCGACGCTAACGAACGCGACGCTCAACCGATGGCCCGGCCTCGACGACCGTCCCCTCCGGTCGGGAACCGTCGAGCACCACGTCGGGGTCGGTCGCCCGCACGCTGATCTCGCCCCGGCGGCGCGCTACGGGAGGGGCGACAACTCCTCGCGCCGCGGGATGCGGACCGAGGCGATCTCGTCACGGACGGGGCGGGGCGGGCGGGAACCGCAGTAGAAGCACCGGTCGGTGGCCACGTTGCGGTAGCTGCAGCGGCACCACCACAGGATCTGCAGCCAGCGGGCCACGAGGGCCGACCAGTGGCGGCGCAGCCACCAGTAGTCCATCCTGCGGATCCGGCGCGGGCGTTGGCGCAAGCGTCTGATACGCCCGTCGTCGGCACGCGGCGCCGGAACCTTGAGCTAGCCGCCCGGGCTTCCCAGCAGCTGGTTCACGAGGAAGGGGACGCGGGCGGGGTCGAACAGCTCGTGGTCAAGGAGGCGCCGGACCACGATCGGCCCGATCAGGCAGTCGGCCAGCAGGTGGAGGTCGAGGTGGGCGGGGACCTCGCCGGTGGCGACACCGTCGGCCAGCAGGTCGACCACGAGCTGGCGGCGGTCACGGGCCAAGCGGCGCTGGATGGCGCACACCTCGGGGTCGCGCTCGGCGGCGTCGATGACGGCGGGGAGACAGGCCGACGCGGCGATGTTGACGGCCACCTGCTGCAGGACCGCGGTGAGCCGGTCGCGGACCGATCCGGACGCGGGCACGGTGACGTTCGCCTTGAGGGTGCGGATGGCGTCCTCGACCAGCTCGGGTTTGCCCGGCCAGTGCCGGTAGATCGTGCTCTTGCCGACGCCGGCCCGCGCCGCCAGCGCCTCGATGGTGAGGCCGCCGTAGCCCACCTCGCCCAGCAGGTCGACGGCGGCCGCCAGGATGACGCGCCGGGACCGCTCGACCCGCGGGTCGGGATCGGTCGCGGGGGCCTCCGGCGTCGTGGGAGCGGCGGTGGTGTCCGTCATTCGTCAGCCTGCCAGCTCCATGGCCCGCTCGGCCGGTGCCTTCCCCTCGGCGGCGCCCTTCTCGGCCCGGCGGTTGAAGACCTTGGCCACCACCGCGGCCGCCACCAGGGCGAGGACGACAGAGACCGCGCTGGTGGCGTTGAAGGCGTCGGTGTAGGCCGCGCCTGCCCGGGCCGCCAGCTCGGCCCCTCCCGGCACCTGCTCGGCGAGGGCGGAGGCGGCGCCCACCGACTTGGACGCGGCCGCGGCCATCGGGGGCGGCAGGTCCAGCCCACCCAGGTCGACCGCCGCCTTGTAGGCGGCGTTGCTGATGCTGCCGAGGACGGCGATGCCCAGGGCGCCGCCCACCTCCCGGGTGGTGTCGTTGATGGCCGAGCCCACGCCCGCCTTGGCGTGGGGAACGGCGCTCATGATGCTGCCCGTGGCCGGCGCGGCGGTGATGCTCATCCCCGCCCCGAGGAGCACCAGGGCGGCGGCCAGCACCAGGTAGGAGGTGCCCGGCCCGATGAGGGCGAGGATCCCGAACCCGGCGGCCACCAGGAGGAACCCCGTCGCCATGACCGGCCCGGTGCCGACCCGCTCGGCGAGGGCGGCGCTGCGGGGAGCGACCGCCACCAGGGTGAGGGCCAGCGGCAGGGTGGACAGGCCCGCCGTGAGCGGCGAGTAGTCCCGCACGAACTGCAGGTACATGGTGAAGAGGAAGAACAACCCGAACATCACGAAGAAGGCGGTGGTGATGACCCCGCTGCCCACGCTCAGGCGCCGGTCCTCGAAGAGCGCGAGGGGGAGCATGGGATGGGCGGTGCGCCTCTCCCACGCCACGAAGGCCACCAGCCCCACCGCCGCCACCGCGAAGGCGGTGACGACGGTGCTGGAGGTCCAGCCCCGCTCGGGCCCCTCGATGATCCCGAACACCAGCGCTCCCAGCCCGACGAGGGAGAGCAACGCCCCGACAGGGTCGAGCGGCGTGGCGTCGGGGTCGCGCGAGGTGGGAGAGAAGAGCCACACGGCGGCGATCACCGCGGCCACGATGGGGACGTTGACGAGCAGGGCGGAGCCCCACCAGTAGCCCTCGAGGAGGGCGCCGGAGACGATCGGGCCCAGCGCGCCGCCGGCACCGGCGAAGCCGGCCCACGTGGCGATGGCCTTGCGGCGCTCCTCGGGCGGGAAGATCGTCGTCAGCAACGAGAGCGTGGCCGGCATCACGAACGCCGCCCCGATGCCGGTGATCACCCGGCCGACGATGACCTGGGAGGCGCCGGTGGCCACACCCGAGACGACCGAGCCGCTGGTGAACACGAAGAGGCCGAACAGCAGCGCCCGCTTGCGCCCGAAGCGGTCGCCCAGGGCGCCGGCGAAGAGGAGCAGGGCGGCGAACACGAGGGCGTAGGCGTCGACGATCCACTGGAGCTGGCTGGCGGTGGCGTCGAGGTCGCGCTGCATGCTGGGCAGGGCGACGTTGAGCCCGGCGACCGACATCACCACCATCACGAGGGACAGGCACATGATCCCGAGGAGGAACCAGCGTCGCCGGTGGATCACCGGGTCCTCGTGGAGGAGGCGCTCGGTGGCGGGTACGGAGGGCGGCTCTGCGACCATGGTTCCCCTTCCGAAACGGCTGCGTCTCGCTACAGAACTAACACGTATCGCTGCGATACGTCAACGTTTCGTTGGTTGAACCGCCGTCGAGACTGCCGTCGCGGTACGCCGACGCCTGCAGCGTGAACATCTCGGCGTAGCGGCCGCCCAGGGCCAGGAGGCGGTCGTGGTCCCCCGACTCGACGATGCGGCCGTCGTGGAGGACGTAGATGCGGTCGGCCGAGCGCACGCTCGAGAACCGGTGGGAGATCAACAAGACGGTGCGGCCGGCGAGGAGAGAGCGGATGCGGGCGAAGAGCTCGTGCTCGGCCTTGGCGTCGAGGGCGGCGGTGGGCTCGTCGAGGATGACGAAGGGAGCATCGCGGAAGAAGGCGCGGGCGAGGGCGATGCGCTGCCACTGCCCGGTGGACAGCTCCGTCCCACCGTCGAACTCCGGCCCCAGCCAGGTGTCGTAACCGTGGGAGAGCCGCCGTAGGAACTCGTCGGCGCCGGCCTGGGTCGCCGCCCGTTCGACGGCGTCCTGGTCTTCGATCGCCTCCCACCGACCGAGCCCGATGTTCTCCCGGACCGACAGGCAGTACCGAAGGAAGTCCTGGAAGATCACCGCGACGTGGCCCCGGAGCTCCTCGGCGTCGAGCGCGGTGACGTCCACGCCGTCCCAGCGGATGGCACCGGCGTACCGGGTGTAGAGCCCGGCCAGGAGCTTGGCCAGCGTGGTCTTGCCCGAGCCGTTCTCGCCGACGAGGGCGACGACCTCACCGGCGTCGATCTCGAGGGCCACGTCGACGAGCGCCGGGCTCTCGGCCGTCGGGTAGGTGAAGGTCAGCCCCTCGACCTCCAGACGCCGGAACCCGCGTGCGGCGCTGGCGCGGTTGGGCTCCGGGCCGTCGGCCCTTGTCGGGTGCTCCTCGAGAAACGTGCGGTAGTCCTCGAGGTACAGAGCCGACTCCGACAGCGACCCCATCGATTGACCAGCGGAGGCCAGGCGACCGCCGAGGACGCCCACGCCGGCGACGGCGACGCCCGCATCCGCGAGGCGCACGTCGCCCCGAACGGTGAGCCAGACGACGAGCAGCAGCATGGCCGCCAGCACCGCGCCCATGCCCAAGGCGGCCAACACCGCGTAAGCCCCGCTGCGGCGGGCGACCGCTCGCAGCTCGTCCAGCCGCTCGTCGTAGAGGCGGTTGTGGCGGCCGCCCAGGTAGGCGGCGGAGCCGAAGGCACGCACCTCCTTGGCTTCGTGTCGTCCGGTCAGGACGAAGAAGAGGTAGGAACGCTCGCGGTCCCTGGGGGTCATCCGCCAGAAGTAGCGGTAGAAGAGCTGGCTGCGCCGCGAGGCGCCGAGCCACACGGGGAGCAGGACGAGCGCCATCAGCGGGATCACGAGGGGCGCCACGGCCAGGAAGGCGACCACCACGCCGACGACGCCGATGGCTCCCTGGGCCAGGCCGGTGAGCCCCCAGACCAGGTCGAGGGGGCTGTGGCTGGCCCGCTTCATCCGCATGACCCGGTCGTGGAACCCCGACGTGTCGAACACGTCGAGGTCCACCGAGGTGCTCACGTCGAGCACCTGCTCCTCGACGTAGCGGACGACGAGCTCGCCCAGCAGCTGCTGGCGCTCCCGCTGCAGGGCGTTGACCGCCAGATTCACCGCCACCAGGGCGGCCAGCAGCAGCGCCCACGGCGCGACGGAGGCCAGTGAGGCTCCCTGGTCGACGGCGGCGAGGACGCGGTCGAGGCCCCGGCGACCAACCACGAGGGCGACGGTCACGGCGACGCCGCTGACGGCCTGCAAGGCGAGGACGAGCAGAAGCTCGCGCCGGGCGGCCGCCCACACGAGGCGGACCCCCTCCCGGGCCAGCGCGGGAAGGCGGCGGAGCGACACCCGGGCCTCCGGGTCGCAGCGAACGCCGCCGATTGTCGATTCGCCCTCGTCCGCCACCACGTCCTCCCGGGGACCTCCACCCTTGCACGCCCCGGGGCCCCAGTAGGGTCGGGCGGTGGCCGAGTTCATCTTCACCATGCGGCACGTGAGCCGTTTCCACCCTCCGGACAAGGAGGTGGTGAAGGACATGACGCTGGCCTTCTTCCCGGGCGCCAAGATCGGCGTGATCGGCCCCAACGGGTCGGGCAAGTCGTCGCTGCTGCGCATCATGGCCGGCGTCGACGACGGGTACACGGGCGAGGCCCGGCTCTCGCCCGGCTACACCGTCGGCCTGCTCGAACAGGAGCCCCGCCTCGACTCCGGAAAGGACGTCAAGGGCAACGTCATGGACGCGGTGGGCGCGGTCGCCGACCTGCTGCGCCAGTACGACGATGTCCTCGCCCGCTACGCCGATCCCGACGCCGACTACGAGAGGATCGGCGAGGAGCAGGCCCGCCTCGAAGCCGAGATCGCGGCCAAGGGCGCCAACGACCTCGACCGGCAGATCGAGATCGCCATGGACGCCCTGCGCCTGCCGCCCGGAGACGCCGACGTGTCCACCCTGTCGGGCGGGGAGCGCCGCCGGGTGGCGCTGTGCCGGCTGCTGCTCTCGAAGCCCGACCTGCTGCTCCTCGACGAGCCCACCAACCACCTCGACGCCGAGTCGGTGGCGTGGCTCGAGCGGGCCCTGCAGGAGTACCCCGGCACCGTGGTCGCCGTCACCCACGACCGGTACTTCCTCGACAACGTCGCCCGCTGGATCCTCGAGCTCGACCGGGGCAGGGGGACGCCGTTCGAGGGCAACTACTCGGGCTGGCTGGCCCAGAAGCAGGAGCGCCTGCGCATCGAGCACAAGGCGGACAGCGCCCGGGCCAAGACCCTCGAGCGCGAGCTCGAGTGGGTCCGCATGTCGCCGAGAGCCCGCCAGGCCAAGTCCAAGGCCCGCCTGGGGAACTACGAGAAGCTGCTGGCCCAGGCCCGCGAGGCCGAAGGCGGCGGACGGCGCCTGGAGATCGCCATCCCTCCCGGTCCTCGCCTGGGCGACGTGGTCATCGAGGTCGAGGGGCTCACCAAGGCCTACGGCGACCGCCTGCTGATCGAGGACCTCTCCTTCTCGTTGCCGCCGGCCGGCATCGTCGGCGTCATCGGCCCCAACGGGGCGGGCAAGACGACCCTCTTCCGGATGATCACCGGCCAGGAGGCGCCCGACGCGGGGTCGGTACGGATCGGCCCCACCGTCGAGCTGGCCTACGTCGACCAGAGCCGCGACAGCCTCGACGACGACAAGTCGATCTACGCGGAGATCACCGGCGGCCAGGACCTCTTGGTCGTCGGCGGGCGGGAGGTGAACGGGCGAGCGTACGTGGCGTCGTTCAACTTCACCGGCTCCGACCAGCAGAAGCCGGTGGGGAAGGCGTCCGGCGGCGAGCGCAATCGCGTCCACCTGGCCAAGCTGCTACGGCGGGGCGGCAACGTGCTGCTCCTCGACGAGCCGACCAACGACCTCGACGTCGACACCCTGCGGGCGCTGGAGGACGGGCTCGAGGCGTTCCCTGGCTGCGCGGTCGTCATCAGCCACGACCGCTGGTTCCTCGACCGCATCTGCACCCACGTGCTGGCCTTCGAGGGCGACAGCCAGGTGCGGTGGTTCGAGGGCAACTTCGCCGAGTACGAGGCCTGGCGCCGCAAGCACCTCGGCGCCGCCGCCGACCAGCCCCACCGCATCAAGTACCGCCCGCTGGTCCGCTGAGCTCTGACGAACCGGGCGATGACTCCGGCGCTCCCCACTCGTCCCATCCTCATGATCGCCGCGACCGTCGTCCTCGTGTGCGGTGGCGCGGAGGTGGCGAGCTGGCCGCTGGTGTGCGCCGGTCCGCCGGACCTGGCCGTCGTCGACGGGTTGGGGGGGCTGCAGCTGGCCGCCCGGCGCCTGGGCTGCGCGGTGCGGCTGCGCGACGCCAGCCCGGAGCTGGCGGAGCTTCTCGACCTGTGCGGCCTGGGTGAGGAACTAGGAGCGGGGCGGCAGGTGAGGGGGGAGCCCGAAGGCGGCGAACAGCCGGGTGTCGAGGAAGTTGTGGTGCCCGACGATCCGGTCGCCTGAGACCTCGATGACCTGCAGCGCCCACGGCGAGTGCCCGCCGTGGGGGTCCGACTTGTAGGAGCCGAACGCCGCACAGCCGTTGGCGGCGGTGACCACCAGCCGGGAGCCCTTGCATCCGATGCCCGCTCCGAGGAAGAACTTGCCCATCTCCTCGGGGCCCGAGAGCCAGAAGTCGTAGGGCGGCATGGACATCACCGCGTCCTCGTGCAGGAGTGAGACCAGCGCGGGGATGTCGTAGCGCTCGAAGGCGTCGACGTAGCGGGCCAACAGGGCCTGCTGGTCGGCGTCGCCCGTCGCCGCCGGCGCCGACGTGGCCTCGACGTGGCGCGAGGCGAGGGTGGCCCGCGCCCGCTGGAGGGCGCTGTTCACCGACGCCACGCTGGTGTCGAGCAGCTCGGCCACCTCGGCGGCGTGCCACCGCAGCACCTCCCGCAGGATCAGCACCGCGCGCTGGCGGGGCGGCAGGTGCTGCAGGGCGGTGATGAACGCCAGCCGGATGGTCTCCTTCGCCGCCGCCAGCTCGGCCGGGTCGCCATCGGGAGGAAGCACCCGGGCGTCGGGGATCGGCTCGACCCAGGCGCACTCGGGGCGGGTGGCACCGGTGAAGGAGTCGGCCGTTCCCGCCGGCCCGAAGTCCATGGCCAGGGCCCGCCGCTGGCGGCTGCGCAGCATGTCGAGGCAGACGTTGGTGGCGATGCGGTAGACCCACGACCGCACCGCCGACCTGCCCTCGAACTCGTCGAACCCCCGCCACGCCCGCACCATCGTCTCCTGCACCGCGTCCTCGGCCTCGAAGCCGGAGCCGAGCATCCGGTAGCAGTAGGCGGTGAGCTCCCGGCGGTACTGCTCGAGGTCTTCGTTCGTGGGGGCACGGGGGGCGGCGACGGTGTCGGAGTGGACGGCCACGGAGCCGCATTCTACGGCGACGCTCATCGTTCGGTACGACGGCGGCGGCGGGCCGAACTCATCGCGCTTCGCCCGCCACGGCCGAGGGTAGGTAGCCGGCCGTGCGAGCGACGACCCTGAAGCCCTTGTCCGAGCAGGTCGTGGTCATCATGGGCGCGTCGAGCGGGATCGGACGCGAGACCGCTCTCCAGATGGTGCGCCGGGGCGCCCGCGTGGTGGTGGCGGCGCGCGACGGCGACGCGTTGCGCGCGCTGGTGGACGAGATCGAGGCCGGCGGCGGCCAGGCACTCGCGGTCACCGCCGACACCTCGCGGATGGACGACGTACAGGCGGTGGCCGACGCCGCGGTGGAGCGCTTCGGCGGCTTCGACACCTGGGTGCAGGCGGCGGCAGTGGCCGTCTATGCCCGGTTCGAGGACACGACCGTGGAGGAGTTCCGCCGGGTCGTGGAGGTCAACCTCCTGGGCAACGTCCACGCCGCCAAGGCCGCCCTCCCTCAGCTGCGCGCCCGGGGCGGCGGAGCCTTCGTCTCCATCTCCTCCGTCGAGGCCCGCCGGGCGTTCCCGTACCACGCCGCCTATGCCGCGTCCAAGCACGGGCTGGACGGCCTCCTCGAGGCGCTCCGGGTGGAGCTGCGCCAGGAAGGCGCGCGGGTGAGCGTGACCAACGTCCTTCCCGGCTCGATCAACACGCCGCTGTTCGACAAGGCCCGCAGCCGCCTGGGCGTCAAGCCCATGCCCATCCCGCCGATCTACCAGCCGGCCACCGTTGCGCCCGTCATCCTGTACGCCGCCGAGCACCCCGCCCGCGACCTGGTGGCGGGCGGTGCCGGCAAGGCGCTGCTCGCGGGGCAGCGGCTCTCCCCCCGCCTGCTCGACGCGGTCCTCCTGCGCGTCGGCTTCCGCACCCAGCAGAGCGACCAGGAGGAGGCCGCCGGGGACAACCTCGACGCCCCCCTGCCCGGGTGGGGCCGGACCGAGGGGTCCTACAGCCGGGGGGCGCGCCGGCGCAGCGCCTACAACTGGATCGAGACGCGGCTCTCGCGGCGCCGGCTGGTCCGGTCCTGAGGTGGGGAGCTAGCCGGTCCGGCGCCGGAGGGCGTCGCGCACCCGGTCGACCACCGCCACGAACGGGCCGACCAACGTGTTGCCGATCGCGCTCTCGGGGCCGCGGGGGTGCGGGTGGGTGGGCGCGGTGCGCTCGGCCAGCTCCACCGACTGGGCCATCTTGGCCAGCTGCTCGGGGCTCTGCGACGAGCGGAGCAGGGGGAAGATCTCCCGTTCCTCGTTCTGGGCGTGCGTCTCGACCAGCTGCTGGAAGGCGGCCAGCTTGGTGTCGAAGTCGGGGCTGTCCACGCCGATCTTCTCGAGCTCGGAAAGGGCGCTCTTGGCCTCGCTCTCCTCGGCGGTGCGGGCATCGGCCAAGCGGTCGCCGTCCGGTCCGGTGCCCCGCACGACGGGGTACACGACCATCTCCTCGGCGGTCTCGTGCACGGCCAGCAGGTTGACGAGGCGGTCGAAGGAGCCCTTCTTGGCCGTCCCGGGGGAGCCGGTGGTCCCGGTGGCGGAGGTGAGCTCGGCGAAGATCGACCGCACCTCCTCGTGCTGCGCCAAGAGCAGGTCGACGACGTCGCGATCGCGCGCGGTCCCGGTGGTTGGTTCGGACATGACCCGTTCTCCTTGATCGACGTTCGCGGGCGGGGCCGGGCGCGTAGCTACCCGCCGGCTACGGCTCGGAAACGGCTCACCCGTTTCGGAGGAGGCGGGACGAGGGTAGGTTCGGGCCGGTTGAGCAGCCGGCGCCTGATCGCCCGGCAGCCCTGCACCCGGGTCGACCGGTCGGCACGACAGGACGAGACCCAGGAGGCTCTGATGCCCACGCCAGGCAGCCACTCGTACGACGTCCAGCGGGCCCGGCTTCGAGGCAAGCTCGGGGACGAGGGGGTGAACGACCGCAACGCCGACGAGGCCGCCAACGCCATCCTCCAGAAGGAGAACGACGCGGTGTCGCCGGCCGCCCGCACCGATCGGGCCGCCGGCCCCTACGGGGAACGGGGCGGCGGAGGCGACCCCGGCGCGGTCATCGACTTGCGGTCGCCCGCCTTCAACGACCACACGCTGATCCCGGGCCGCTTCTCCCTCGACGGCGACAACCTCTCCCCGCCGCTCGAGTGGTCGGACGTCCCCGACGGGACGGTCGAGCTGGCGCTCCTCTGCGAGGACCCCGACGCCGCCGGCGGCCCGTTCCTGCACTGGCTCGTCACCGGCATCGATCCCTCGCGGCGCTCGATCGGCGAGGGGGAGCAGCCTCCGGGCACGAGCTGGCCGAACGACTTCGGCACGCGGGGCTACGGCGGGCCGCGGCCGCCGGTCGGCGACGACCCCCATCGGTACTTCTTCCGGCTGTACGCCCTCGACTCGCCCGTCGGCCTTGCGCCCGGGGCGGACCTCGACGCGGTCCACGCCGCCCTGGACGAGCGGCGGCTGGCGACCGGCACCCTCGTCGGCCTGTTCGCCCGCTGACGGCGCACGCCGAAACACAGGCACCTCTCAGGCGGGCTCCAGGTCGTTCCCAACCCGGACGGGTCTACTGCCCGGAACCGAACGAAAGGAGCCCACATGCACGCCCTCCAACGAAAGGTCGCCATCGGCTTGGCCGTGCTCGCCGGCACCGTCGGCGTCGGCGCCGGGCTGGCCGCCGCCCAGACCGACGGCACCACGCCGCCCACCAGCGAGGCGCCCGCCTCACCGCCGTCCGACCAGGCGCCCGACGACCGTCCTCGCCAAAGGAACGGCAGGAACTGCCCGCAGAAGGGCGACCGGGGCGGCGAGGGCGGCAGCGAGGGCAGCAACACCGACGCCGTGATGCGACTGCGGCAGGGGGCCGTCTGACCCCCGCCCGGCGACACCGGTGACCGGCCGAGAGGGGGGAGAATGGGCCATGCCCGAGACGCCCTCAGTCGACGAAGGAAGGGGCCCGCGCCTCAGTCGCCGCCAGCTCGTACGGCTGGGGCTGGCCCTTCCCCTCCCCTACCTGGTGGCCGCCTGCGCCGGCTCCGACGAGTCCGGCGCGCCGCCCGCCACGGCCGCGGGTGGCAACGCCGGCGCCTCGCTGGAACCCACCCCTTCGTGTGACGACGGCGGCGACTCCACCCCGGCTCAGACCGAGGGGCCCTACTTCACCCCCGGGTCGCCCGAGCGGGCGTCCCTCGTGGAGCCGGGGCTCCCGGGCACCCGGCTGGTCGTCGCCGGCACGGTGGTCTCCACCACCTGCGAGCCGGTACGGCGCGCCCTTCTCGACTTCTGGCAGGCCGACGCCGACGGCGAGTACGACAACCGGGGCTTCCGCCTCCGCGGTCACCAGTTCTCCGACGACGAGGGTCGCTACCGCCTCGAGACCGTCGTGCCCGGCCACTACTCCGGACGCACGCGGCACATCCACGTGAAGGTGCAGGCGCCCGACGGCCCGGTGCTCACCACCCAGCTGTACTTCCCGGGCGAAGCCGCCAACGCCCGCGACGGGATCTTCCGCCCGCAGCTCCTGCTGCAGGACACCGGTCAGAGCGCCGGCGCCCGCCAGACCGCCTTCACCTTCGTGGTCCGGACCGCCTGACCCGCCCCGGCGGCGGCGTCATCCCCCCTTCGGCGCCCAGGCGAAGGTCCGCACGGCGACGACCAGCCCGACCACGCCCCACAACACGAGCATGCCCAGGTGGCCGAGCTCGATGCCGGCGCCCGTCGTGGCCGGGTTGAAGGCGGCGAGCAACGCCTCGAACAGGTGCTTGACCGGGAAGACGTCGCCCACCAGGCGCATGCCCCGTGGGAGGTCTTCGATGGGGATGAAGATCCCCGAGAAGAAGTAGAGGGGCAGCACCACCGCGTTGGTCACCGCCGGGGCGGCGTTCTCGGTGGGGATGGCGGAGGTCAGGGCCAGGCCGAGAGCCGAGAAGGCGGCCGTGCCCAGCACCACCGTGAGCACGAGGCCGGGGAGGGTGTCGGTGGGCAGGCGGACCCCGTACACCAGCCGCCCGAGCAGGGTGACGACGGCGACCAGCAGGAGGGTGACCACCGTGGAGGTGGCCATGCGACCGGCCATGAAGACCCACGGCGGGAGCGGCGTGCTGCGGACCCGCTTGAGCACCCCCCGCTCCCGAAGGGTGGTGATCGTGATCGAGAGGTTGACCAGGGTCGCCGAGACCAGGGCGAGGGCGAGGATGCCGGGCACGTAATAGGTCGAGCCCTTGACCCGCCGGCCGTCCACGACCGTCGGCTCGTTCCCGAAGATCGACGTGAAGATGAACAGGAAGATGATCGGCATGGCCACGGTGAAGAACACCGCGGTCGGGTCCCGCCAGAACGTCTTCTGGTCGTACCGGAACTGGTGGAGCACCAGCTCCCCCGGCTTCACGTCTGCCCCGCCTCGCCGCCGGTGAGCTCCAGGTAGACGTCCTCCAAGGTCGGACGCACCACTTCGAGGTCGTCGAGATCGACCGCCCGCTCCAGCGCCCAGCCGCACAA
>DATACM010000095.1:0-1954 GCA_036259055.1 Acidimicrobiales bacterium
CAGCTCGTCGATGATCGCCCCGCGGATGCGGGTGATGGCGTACGTCTCGAACTTGTTGCCCCGGTCGGGGTCGAACTTGTCGATGGCGTCGATGAGCCCGAACATCCCGTAGCTCACCAGGTCGGCCTGCTCGACGCTGTGGGGAAGGCCGGAGGCGACGCGGCCGGCGACGTACTTCACCAGCGGCGAGTAGTGGAGCACCAGGCGGTTGCGGACCTCCTGCGACTCCGAGGCCTTGTACTCGTGCCAGAGCTCGGGTACCCCGGTTGCGTCGAGGTCCACCGCTACGCCATGGGCCGGGCGGTGTCAGCAGTCGGCTCCATGACCACCCACAGTACCGGCCACCCTTCGATCGGTGGGTTCCCCGCAGTTCGTGGCCGCCCTCGCCCGATCGGCGCGCCGACGAGCGTCAGATCGGGGGCCAGCGGCGCGCCCGCCCAGCACGCCACACGATGCCGCCCCTGGGCCGGACCGGACGGGACGCCCTCCCGAGGGCGATCGTCCGCGCACGGTGTCCGGCGCCCACCAGGAGCACCATGCCGGCCAGCGTGAAGACGATCGCCAGGCGGAGGAGCCCCGCCGACGTCCCGCCTGTGCGGGCGAGCGGGCGGCCGACGGTGACCACGACGTTCACGGTCGCGATACTGCGGTGGGTGCCTCCCCCGGGGCCGGGACCGGACACGACGATCCGGTGCGCTCCCGGGGATGCGTTCAAGGGAATCGTCACGGTCGCCGTGAACCGCCCGCCGGCGTCCGATCTCGTCGTGCCGAGGAAGACCGGATCGGAGTCCATGTCGATCCGGAGGTCGCGGTTCGGAGCGAAGCCGCCGCCCGTGACGGTGACCTGTTCCCCCGGGGTCACCGTCGCGTCGCTGACCTGCGCCTGCGACTCCGTGTCCGGGCTCGCCGCCGGCGCCGGCGCGACCGGGGCGGGCGCGGGTGACGGGGCCGGAGCGGCTGCTGGAGCGTCGGTGATGATGAACTCGCCGCCGAACACCATGTCGCCGCCCTCCCAGCAGACGGCGGCGAGGGAGAGCGTCCGGCCGTCGAAGCCGGATGCCGACGCCGCGTATTGGGCTCGGGTGCGGACGGTGAACGTGCCGCTCACCTGCTCGTCGTCCTCGCCGATGTCGAAGTGCCTCTGGTCCCCTCCGCCGAAGCTGGAGGGGAACAGGCTGATCGTCAGGTCGGTCTCGGGTCGCCCCTGCGGCCCCTGGGCTGCCTCCTTGCACCCGGCGACGGTGAAGCTGATCACCGTGCCCTCCGGGCCCTCTTTGGGCGAGTACGTCACCACGGGCCTGGAATGGTCGGCGAACGCCGGGGCGCCCGCCCAGACGAGCGAAGCTGCGACCAGCAGGAAGACGAGGCCCACCAGCGGACCTCTTCGCACGGTGCCTCCCCCAGTTCGGCCGGCGACCGCCAGACCCCGCCATGAGGGGAGCGCCGCCGAGCGGTGAAGCGGGAACGCTAGCAACCACGCAGGTCGCATCGCCAGTACCGTCGGGCACCTCATCGCCCCCGCTCCTCGACCCGCTGCCACCATCCGCGTTCCCCCACCACCCAGTCGTGCTCCTGCAGGCGCTCGAGGGCCAGGCTGACCGGTCCCAAGCCGAGGCCGGTGCGGGCGACCAGGTCGTCGAGCGTGGCAGGCTCCCCGCCGAGGGCGTCGAGGACGGCCCGGCTGGCACCGTCGGGTGGGGGGCGGAGGTCGCGTTCGCCCGACGTCGGTTGTTGGGACGAGATGCCGAGCAGGGTGAGCACGTCGAGGGCGTCGCGCGCCGGGGCGCAGCCTTCGGCGAGGAGGGCGTTGGGCAGCTCGGAGGCGGGGCTCCGCACCGAGCCGGGCACGGCCATCACCGGGCGGTCGCGGGCGACGGCGGCGTCGACGGTGTGGAGCGACCCGCCGCGGGAAGGCGACTCGACCACCACGACGACCTCGGCCAGGGCGGCGATG
>DATACM010000096.1:0-6401 GCA_036259055.1 Acidimicrobiales bacterium
TGGAGGAGGGCGACGGCTTCGAGGACCGCCTGCTGGGCGAAGAGCCCACCGTGCCGGAGCTGTAGGGCTGGCCACTCCAGCCTGCGCCGGCTGGCCCGCCAGACCTTCGGCTTCGAGCAACTCCGCCCCGGCCAGGAGGCCATCCGGGCCACGACACCCTCATCGTCTACAACTTCATGTTCCCGCAAGACCGCACCGACCGCCGGCGCGGGCCTCGACACGGCAAGACTGCGCTTCTGCCGCTCCTCGAGAGCCCGTGCCCGTCTTGCACCGCCCTACTCGACCAGCTCGAAGGCGCCGCCGAACACGTGGCGCAACACGTCGACCTCGTCGTGTCCGCGAAGGCGCCCCTCTCACGGGTGCTGGCCTTCGCCGAGGAGCGCGGCTGGCGCCGGCTGCGGCTGGTGTCGTCCCTCGGCAACACCTTGAGCCGTGACTACCTCGGCGAGACCGACGAAGGCGACCAACGGCCGATGCTGAACGTCTTCCAGCGCGACGGCGACACCATTCGCCATTTCTCGGGCTCGGAGCCTCTCTACGCCCCGACCGATCCGGGCCAGGATCCCCGCCACGTCGGCACCATCGAGCCGTTGTGGAACCTGCTCGACCTGACACCCGGCGGGCGGCCAGCGATCTGGGAGGAGCAGCTGAGCTACGACTGAGTCGGCTCTCAGACACGCCCTTGCCTGCGAAGGGGCGGCCGGCGCGTGGCATAGCCTGAGTCGTGTCGGCCTCATCCGACGGCGGCGGCCTGGCCCCCGACCTCCGGCTCGTCCCGCCGGGCGGCCACGACCTCCCTCCCCCCAGAACGAGCTTCGTGGGACGGACCGAGGAGAGGACCACTCTCGAGCGCCTGCTCTCGACATCGCCTCTCGTGACGGTCGTCGGTGCACCGGGTGTGGGCAAGAGCCGTCTTGCCCGAGAAGTGGCGAGAGAGAGCGCAGACCGCGACGCGCTGCTCCTCTTGGACGACTGCGACCACGCCGGACCCATGCTGGCGACGGTCGTCGACCGACTCCTCCGAAGGGCTGCGGAGCGGCGCATCCTCGCCACCGCTCGCGAGCCGCTGGGCGCGGCGGGCGAGCAGCTGCTCGCCGTCGAGCCGCTGGGCGTCGACGACGCCGTGCGCCTCTTCTGTGACCGAGCCGGTGCCAGGGGCCGGGGGTTCATGCTCACTCCCACCAACACGGCCGACGTCCATGAGCTCTGCCGGCGACTCGACGGGCTCCCGCTCGCCATCGAGCTCGCCGCCGGTTGGGCGGGGGTCCTCTCTCCGCGGGACATCCTCGACCGCCTCGACGACGGGTTTGACCTCCTCAACCGGGGAGAGGCAGGGTCACCTGCCCGCCACCAGAGCCTGCGCCGGTCGCTCGCATGGAGCTACGACGGGCTCAGCCCGTCGGAGGGCGCGCTGCTCCGGCGCCTCTCCGTCTTCGCCGGGGGATGGACCCTGGCGGCCGCCGAGCAGGTGTGCGGCGCCGGGGACCTGGCTCCCAACGAGGTGGCCAAGCTGCTCGCTCGCCTCGCCGACAAGTCGTTGGTGACGGTGGACGCGTCCGATGCGGAGACCCGCTACGGCCTCCTCCGGACCGTGCGGTCGTTCGCCGACCGGGAGCTGGCCCTCGCCGAGGAGGCCGAATGGGTCCGGGACCGTCACGCCCGGTGGTCCTTGAGCCTGCTCGAGGAGGCAGAGCCCGCCATGCGCAGCGCTCGTCGACAGCAGGCGTTTGCCCGGCTCGGGGCCGATCACGAGAACCTCACCGGCGGGTTGGAGTGGATGCTCGCGTCCGGGCGGCAGGAGTGGGCCCTCCGCGCCGTCGCGGTGATGGGCCGGGTCTGGCGAGAGCGGCGACAGTCGGAGGAAGGCGAGGCATTCGTAGCGAGGGCGCTCGCCCTGGCCGAAGGGCCTTCCCAGCTTCGGGGACGAGCCCTGTTCGAGCTGGGCTACCTCGTCTCGGAGAGGGGCCGGTACGCCGCCGCGCTGGCCCACCTGGAGGAGGCGCTCAGAGTGGCGAGCGCGTTCGGCGACATCGCCACCGTGGCCCGTTCGTTGGTGGCGTCGGGCATGTACCGCGTCCTTCTGGGCGACGCCGCGACTGCGGTCGTCCTCGTCGAGCGGGGCCTGGACGTCGCCCGCCGCACCCAAGACCGAGGCTGGGTGGTGACGTCGCTCGGGACCGCCGGCAACGTGAGCATGTTCGTAGGCGACGCGCGCCGGGCCCAGGACCGATTCACGGAGGCCCTCGCCGTCGCCGCGGAGACGGGAGACAGCGACATTGCCTGGACATCCCTTGTGGGCGCCGGGTGGGCCGCCTATGTCCTCGGTGCCTACGACGAGGCTCAGGCCCGTTTCGAGGAGGCCCTCGCCATCGGCCGCACGACGGTGTTCGAGAGCGCGGCGGGAGTGGCCTCGGCCTTCCTGGGCGAGCTGGCAAGGGCCCGGGGCCGCTACGGGGAGGCGGACGCGCTCTTGTCCGAGGCGTTGGCGCAGGCGCGAGATGGCGGCAGCCCCTTCCCTCTCGCCATCCGACTGGCCTTCATGGGACGGCTCCGATGGGCCGAAGGGAACCCGGAACCGGCGGTCGCCTTGTTCGCCGAGAGCCTCGCCCTGGCTCGTCGGGCGCGGCTGCCCTTGGCGCTCGGCCAGTCGCTGTTGGGTATGGGGATGGCTCGCCTGGCGCTGGCCGACCCGGCCGGCGCGCGCACCCTCGTCGAGGAGGCGTTGGCCACCACTCGAACCAGCGGCGACCGGCGGACGTCCGCCGCCGCCATGGTCGAGCTGGCCCGCCTCGACCATCGCCGTGGGGCCGACGAACCGGCGCTGTCCGCCCTGCTCCGAGCGCTCGAGACGTACGACGAGATCGGCGATGTGGTGGGAACGCTCGAAGCCCTCGAGCTGCTTGCCGCGGTGCGGGCCGCCCAGGGGCGTTACCCGGCGGCCGCCCGGGTCTTCGGCGCGGCGGACGCCGCGCGCCGCGCCATCGGCTCGGTGCCGCCGCCGGCGTTGGAGGCGGAGCGTCGGGAGGTCATCGACGCCGCGGTGTCCGACGCCGGCCTGGAGGCCTGGTCGCAGGCGTGGGCCGAGGGCGCCGCCCGCTCCGTCGGGGAGGCGGTGGCCTACGCCACGAGCCGACGAGGCCCCCGCTCGCGCTCGGTCAAGGGCTGGGCCGCGCTCACCAGGACGGAACGGCTCGTCGTGGGCCTCGTCACCCAGGGCCTCACCAACCGAGAGATCGCCTCTCGTCTGCTCGTTTCCACCCGGACCGTCGAGTCGCACGTCTCCCACGTGCTGGCCAAGCTCGGCCTGGCGTCTCGCCGCGACGTGGCCCGGGAGGCGGCCCGGCGGTTGCCGACGGGCTGAGGACGGTGGAACACACCGATTACGAAGATCCGTAGGATCCACTGATGATTCTGCCCCACCCCTCGGGCATCGTTGCTCCCAGATGGGTGGCGGGAAGGTTTGGCGCTTCGCACTGATCTCGACCGTCGGCGCCGCGGCAGTCCGGGGCTTGACGCTCACGCCAGTCGACGGCGGTCCGTCCGCGGGCGGGACTACCAGCGAGCGACCGCGGGTGCCGGTGTCGTTCCACCCGAACGTGGGCCAAGCCGACGAGAGTGCCGACTTCGTCGCCCGAGGGCGGGGCTACACGCTGACCCTCGGCTCCGCACGGGCAGTGCTCTCGACGGCCCAGGGGACGGTCGGGATGGACGTCGTGGGCGCCGATCCGGCCGTCCGAGGCGAAGGCGTCAACCGCCTCCCCGGGCAGGTGAACTACCTCAACGGCCCCGACCCGGCCGGCTGGCACCGGCATCTGCCGAGCTACGCCCGCGTTCGGTACTCCGAGGTCTACCCCGGCGTCGAGCTCGCCTTCCACGGCGACCAGGGGGAGCTGGAGTACGACTTCGTCGTGGCGCCGGGCGTCGATCCCGGTGCCATCCGGTTGCGCTTCTCGGGCATCGAGGGGCTGACCGTCGACGACGCCGGTGACCTCGTCCTCCACACGACCCGCGGCGATCTGCGGCAGGGGGCGCCGCGTCTCTACCAGGACGTCGGTGCAGAACGCCGCCCGGTCGCCGGGCGGTTCGCGCTCAATGGGCACGAGGTGGGCTTCGCGGTAGGCGACTACGACCGCACCCGGCCGCTCGTCGTCGACCCCACGATCGTCTCCTCGACCTTCCTCGGAGGGGCGGGCGAAGACTTCGGGATCTCCGTGGCGGTCGACAGCGCCGGCTACGCCTACATCGCCGGGGCGACCACGTCGCCCGACTTCCCCACGACACCGGGTGCCCACGACACGAGCCACAACGGCGACCAGGACGGGTTCGTGACCAAGCTCGCGCCCGACGGATCAACGGTCATCTACTCCACCTTCCTGGGCGGGGCGGCGCTCGATGATGCCGACACCGTCGCCGTCGGCGGGCGAGGCGACGCCTACGTCCGAGGTGTCACGGTGTCGCCCGACTTCCCAACCACACCGGGAGCCTTCGACCGGACCTTCAACGGCGGGTTCGACGCCTGGGTGGCCCGTCTGAGCGCGGACGGGTCGTCCCTGCGCTACTCGACCTTCCTCGGAGGAAGCAACTTCGACTCCGGGTCCGGCATCGCCGTGGACCGCACCGGAGCAGCCTACGTCGGCGGCATCACGGGGTCGCCCGAGTTCCCCACCACCCCGGGGGCGTACGACCGCACGTTCGAGGGAGTCGGCGGCCCGCTGCCGCCGCCCGTCGCGTTCGGCGACTTCGACGGGTACCTGATCAAGCTCGTCCCCGACGGGTCGCGGCTCGAGTATTCGACCTTCTTCGGGGGCAGCAGCATCGAGGCCGGTTTCGAGCTCGCCGTGGACGCGCGGGGTGAAGCCTACGTCGCCGGTATCACCCTCTCGCCCGACTTCCCGACCACGGCGAGGGCTTTCGACCGCACGCTGGGTGGGTTCGCCGACGGCTTCGTGACGAAGTTCAACCGGGACGGCTCCGCCCTCGTGTACTCCACCTTGGTGGGCGGGAGCGGCCTCGAGGGGGTCCTCGGCCTCGCCGTTGATCTGAGAGGCAGTGCGTACGTCACGGGAGGGACTCCCTCGCCCGACTTCCCGACCACAGCGGGGTCGTTCGACACGACGTTCAACGGTGGGGGAGACGCCTTCGTGACCAAGCTCACCCGCGACGGCTCCGGGCTCGAGTACTCCAGCTTCCTCGGGGGCAGCGCCACCGACGGCGGCAACGGGATCGCCGTCGACGTGCTCGGTCGGGCGACGGTGACGGGGGGCACGCGCTCGTCCGACTTCCCGACAACCGCCGGCGCCTTCGACACCACCCCGAACGGGGATATCGACGCCTTTCTCAGCACCCTCGCGCCGAACGGCTCCCAGCTCGTCTCCTCGACCTACCTGGGAGGGACCGGCTTCGACAGTGGGTTGGGAGTGGCGGTGGACCGCCGCGGCGCGGCGTCGGTGACCGGCGAGACCGATTCGACCGACTTCCCGACCACGCCCGGTGCCTTCGACAGGACCCTCAACGGCGAGCTCGACGCATTCCTCGTCAAGGCGTCCTCGGCTGGGCGACTCGGTCCCTAGTAGGGAGGCCGCTTCGGCGGCCGACGTCGCCCTCGTCGAGTGGGGATTTCGGCAGAATCGCTTGCTCGGCATCTTCCCGTACTCGGGGCGACAGTGAGTTGACCCCCTTGATCCGACAGCGCTCGAGGACAGGCGGCGATCCCCGTCCCCGTGAGCGATCTCGGCACGCGGGCAGAAGCAGAACTGCCGGGGACCCGTGCGCAGCGAGCGTCCCGCCGCTCAGTGGCGAGCACCGGTATCCCGACGCTTCGGAGAGACCGTCCGGTGACTCTCGAGATCGGGACGCGGCCTGCTGCTCGGAGAGAGTCAGCGGCTTCCTTAAGGAGGGGGTCGGGCGTTCGAGTCCCTGAGCACCCACGCTCTCAGAGCGGGCAGGCCGTATGCTCGAGGTCGAACGGATCGAGCGGGACGAGGGGTAATCCGAGAGGCAGAGGACATGAACGACAGAGCTTGGCTGGCACCGTTGACGGGTTTGGCGTTCTTCGCCTTGACAATCGTCGTGTTCACGGTGTTCGGGGAGCCGCCCGACGCCGACGAGCCGGCGCAGGAGATTGTCGACTTCTACGTCGACAACGAGGGTGCTCAGATCGCGAGCGGCCTGTTGGAGGGCATCGCGGCGACGCTGTTCGTCTTCTTCGGTGCTGTCGTCCGCCGTGCGCTTCGAGCGGCCGAGGGAGAGCGCTCGGTTCTCGCCGATGTGGCGTTCGCAGGCACGATCGTGTTCGCCGTCGGGCTGGCGATCGATGCCACGATCACGTTCGCTCTGGCCGAGACGGCGGCGGACATCGACCCGAGCGCCGTCCAGGCGTTGACGGCGTTGTGGCACAACGA
>DATACM010000097.1:0-1585 GCA_036259055.1 Acidimicrobiales bacterium
CTCGACGACGGAGACCGCCGGGTCGAGCTCGTCGAGGTCGTCGGTGGCGGCGTCGGCGTCGCTCAAGACGACTTCCCGGAGGTGAACTGGTCCCACGCCCCGGAGATCTTGAGCAGCTTCTGCACCGGCTCGGTGGGTTGGGCGCCCTTGCGCAGCCAGGCCACCGCCTTCTCGTTGTCCACGTTCACCCGCGACGGCTCGACCCGCGGCTCGTAGGTGCCGATGGCCTCGATGAACCGCCCGTCGCGAGGCGACCGCTCGTCGGCCGCCACCACCCGGTAGGTGGGCTGCTTCTTCTTCCCCATGCGCATGAGGCGGAGCTTCACTGCCATGTCGTTCGTCCTTCCTCCGCCGGTGCCTATCCCAGGCCCGGAACGTTCAGGCCCGCCACCCGCCCCTTGCCGGCCTTGCCCCGGCCCAGCAGCTTCATCATCTTCTGCATCTCCTTGAACTGCTTGAGGAGCTGGTTGACCTCGCTGGTGGTGGCCCCGCTCCCGTTGGCCACGCGCAAGCGGCGTGAGCCGTTCAGGATCTCGGGGCTGCGCCGCTCCTCGGGGGTCATCGAGCGGATGATGGCCTCGACCCGTGCCACCTCGCGGTCGTCGATCTCGGCCTGCTTCAGCTCCTTCGGGATCCCCGGCAGCATACCGACGATGTTCTGCAGCGGGCCCATCTTCTTGATCTGCTGCATCTGCTCGAGGAAGTCCTCGAGGGTGAACCGCCCCGACTGCAGCTTGGCGGCGGCCTTCTCGGCCTCCTGGCGGTCGTACGCCTCCTCGGCCTTCTCGATCAGCGTGAGCATGTCGCCCATGCCCAGGATCCGCGAGGCCATGCGGTCGGGGTGGAACGGCTCGAAGTCGGCCAGCTTCTCCCCCACCGAGGCGAAGGCGATGGGGCGGCCGATGACCTCTTTCACCGAGAGGGCGGCGCCACCACGGGCGTCGCCGTCCAGCTTGGTGAGGATCACCCCGTCGATGGCCAAGGTGGCGTGGAACGACTCGGCCACCGTGACCGCGTCCTGGCCGGTCATGGCGTCGACGACCAGGAACGTGTAGTCGGGATCGACGGCGGCGGAGATGCGCCGGGCCTCGTCCATGAGCTCCTCGTCGACGTGGAGGCGCCCGGCGGTGTCGACGATGAGCACGTCCCGGCCCAGGCGGCGGGCCTCCTCCACGCCCGACTTGGCGACCTGCTCGGGATCGGTGGGCTCGCTCCACACCGGCACGCCGACCTGGCTCCCGAGGATCCGCAGCTGCTCGACCGCGGCGGGGCGCTGGAGGTCCGCTCCCACCAGCATCGGGTTGCGGCCCTGCTGCTTGAACCAACGGGCCAGCTTGGCCGCGGTGGTGGTCTTGCCCGAGCCCTGGAGGCCGGCCAGAAGGATGACCGTCGGCGGCCGGGAGGCGTAGGTGATCTTCAGCGTCTCGCCGCCGAGGCTGGTGATCAGCTCCTGGTGGACGATTTTGATGACCTGCTGGGCGGGCGAGAGGCTGCCCGACAGGTCGGCGCCCACGCAGTCCTCTCGGATGCGGGCGATCAGGTTCTTGACGACCCTGAAGTTGACGTCGGCCTCGAGGAGGGCGAG
>DATACM010000098.1:0-2059 GCA_036259055.1 Acidimicrobiales bacterium
CTGCGGGAAGAAGATACGGGCGTTGATGGCGGCCGAGCGGGAGAAGTTCGTGGCCGGCTGCGTGCGCACGGGGTACGGAGCCGAGCTGGGCGAGAAGCTGTTCGACGTCATCGAGCCGTTCGCGGACTACGCCTTCCCCAAGGCCCACGCCTACTCCTACGGGATGGTCGCCTACCAAACGGCCTGGTTGAAGGCCAACCACCCCGTGGAGTACCTGGCCGCCCTCCTCACCTCGGTGAAGGACGACAAGGACCGCACCGCCGTCTACCTCGCCGAGTGCCGGGCCATGGGCATCAAGGTGCTCGTCCCCGACGTCAACCTCTCCGACTCCGACTTCACCGCCCGTGAGGGCACCATCCGGTTCGGCCTGTCGGGCGTGCGCAACGTGGGCGAGGCCCTGGTGGGCCTCATCGTGGCCGAGCGCGAGCGGGGTGGCCCGTTCGTCGACTTTTACGACTTCTGCCGCCGGGTCGACCCCTCCGTGCTGAACAAGCGATCGATCGAGTCCCTCGTCAAGGCGGGCGCCTTCGACTCGGTGGGCCATCCCCGCCAGGGCCTGCTCAACTCCTTCGAGCGCATCATCGACGTCACCCTGGCCCGTCGCCGGGAGGACCAGCTCGGCATCATGAGCCTGTTCGGCGAGGCGGCCGGCGGTGGTGGGGCGCCGGTGCACGACGAGCGGGTGCCGATCGAACAGGTCGAGTTCGACGGCGTCCGCCGGCTCGCCTTCGAAAAGGAGATGCTGGGCCTGTACGTGTCCAGCCATCCGCTGCTCGGCATGGAGGCGTCCCTGCGCCGGCACGTGGAGTGCCCGCTGGCCGACCTGCGGGAGTTGCGGGACGGAGAGGTCAGGTGGGTGGGCGGCGTGGTCACCGGGCTGCAGCGCAAGTACACCAAGCGGGGCGACCTGATGGCGGTGTTCACCCTCGAGGACCTCGACGCCGCCATCGAGGTGATGGTGTTCCCGCGCACGATGCTCGAGTACGGCGCCCTGCTGGCCGACGATGCCATCGTGTGCGTCAAGGGCCGCCTCGACACGCGTGAGGAGCCGGCCAAGCTCGTCTGCCTGGAGGTCAAGCGGCCCGAGGTGTCCTCCGACCCCTGCCCGCCCGTGCGCATCAAGCTGAGCCCGTCGGCCGTCACCGAGTCGCTGCTGCAGCGGCTCAAGGGCTTGCTGGCCGAGCACCCCGGCGACGCGCCCGTGCTGGTCCACTTCGACCGCACCGTCCTCCGTCTGCCCGACGACTTCCGGGTCGACTCGCGCAACGGCCTGTTCGCCGAGTTGCGTGTTCTGCTCGGACCGAATGGACTGGTGACCTAGTGCCGCCGACGCCGGCCGACTCAGGCCCCGGCGGTCATCTAGGCTGGTAGGACCATTCGGGGAGGCAACGGAAGCACCCATGGCGATCGATTGCGAGACCAAGGACTGCACGGCTCTCAGCGACGCCGAGCTGTCGGAGATGGCCGACATGTGCGCCGAGGCCGGCGCCCCCTACGACGTCGGGGTGCTGTCCAAGCAGTGCGAGGAATGGGTGTTGATCACCCAGGTCCACGACGGCGAGCGCCTGGCCGGTTTCTCGTTCTGCACGCTCGAGCGCATAGGCGGCACGCCCAGCGTGCTCATCGGCCTGGCGTCGGTGAAGCGCAGCCCGCGGCGCGAGGCGGTGCTGGCGGCGATGATGGGCGACCAGCTGCGCCGGGCGGTGCTGGCGTTCCCCGACGAGGACGTGCTGGTGGGCACCCGCTTCGTCGACCCCGCCGCCTTCGCCGCCTTTGCCGGGTTGGAGGACATCGTCCCCCGGCCCGGGCACAAGGCCAGCGGCGAGGAGCGGGCGTGGGCCCGCCGGCTGGCCAAGCGCTTCGGTGCCGAGGGCCGGGTCGACGACCGCACGTTCGTCGTCAAGGGCACCGGCGACCCGCCGCTCGTGCTCGACTACGAGAGCGCCGAGCCGTCCTCTGTCGACCCCGACGTCGCCGCCTTCTTCACCCCCCTCGACCGCGATCGCGGCGACGCCCTGGTGGCCTTCGGCTGGGCCATGGCCGAGCACCTCGCCACGCT
>DATACM010000099.1:0-1766 GCA_036259055.1 Acidimicrobiales bacterium
GCGTGGACGTACCGGAGCTCGTCGATGCAGCCGATGCGCGCCGCCACCGGCGACAGCTCCTCCACCAGCTCCTCCACGGCGTGCTGCAGGGGGACCCGCCTACCGTCGGCGCCGACGATGATCTCGGCGGCGAGCCCGTGGCGCGCCGCCCGCCACTTGTTCTGCCGCACGATCCACTCCCGCGGGACAGGCAGTGCCTCGCCCCGGTCGATGCGGGTGTCGAGCCACTCGACCACGCTCTGGGCCAGGGCGGCGAGGGCGCTCACCTCGCCGAGGGTGGGGATGCCGTCGCAGATGCGCAGCTCGACGGTGCCGAAGTCGGGGTGCGGGCGGATGTCCCACCACACCTCGCGGATGCTGGTGATGGCCTGAGCCGCCACCAGGGTCCCCATGAACTGCTCGAACTCCTTCCAGCCCGACAGCTGGTAGGGCAAGCCGGCCGTCGGCAGGCTCTCGAACACGGTGCTGCGGCTCGAGGCCATGCCCGTGTCCCGCCCCTCCCAGAACGGGCTCGACGCGGCCAGGGCCAGGAAGTGGGGGATGTAGGCGTTCAGGGCGTTGGCGATGGCGATGGCCTTCTCCGCCGATCGCACGCCGACGTGGAAGTGGACGCCGAAGATCTGCAGCCGCTTGGCCACCCACTGCATCTCCTCGAGAAGCGTGTGGTAGCGGGGGTCGGGGCTCACCACCTGCTCGTGCCAGTCGGAGAACGGGTGCGAACCCGAGCACATGAGGGCCAGCCCCCGGCCCTCGGTGACGGCCGACAGCTCCTTGATCGAGCGGGACAGGTCGTCGCGCGCCTCGGCGACGGTCCCGCAGATCCCGGTGATCACCTCGGCCGTGCACTCGAACAGCTCGTGCTTGACCCTGGGATGCTTGCCCTCGGGGTGGTCCTGGCCCAGCTCGGCGAACAGGTCGGTGGCGACGCTCGTGAGCTCGCGGGTGTCGCGGTCGACGATCTCGAGCTCCAGCTCCACGCCGAGGCTGCAGCGGTCGGAGGCGTTGAAGGGGATTTCCATGAAGCCTCGCTCCGGCGGACTCTACCGCCGCTCGTCTCCGTACCCCGGGCAGGGGCGGGCGCACGCCCGGGCGCCAGCCGCACCTAGAGTCGGGGCATGGGACAACTCATCCGGCGCGCCTGGCGTTACCTGACGGCTGCCCTCACCGGGCGGTTCAACGAGATGGCCGACCCGAAGGTGCAGCTCGAGCAGGCCATCACCGAGGCCAACGAGCAGCACCGCCGGCTGGTGCAGCAGGCGGCCAACGTCATCGCCAACCAGAAGCAGACCGAGATGCGCCTCAACCGCGCCATGGAGGAGATCGAGAAGCAGAACGGCCTCGCCCGCCAGGCCGTCACCATGGCCGAGGAGGCCACCAACCGGGGCGACACGGCCAAGGCCACCGAGTACACCCAGGCGGCCGAGTCGTTCGCCAACCGGCTCGTCAGCACCGAGCGGGAGATCGAGACGCTCAAGCAGCTCCTGCTGCAGGCCACCGAGGCGGCCAACCAGGCCAAGCAAGCGGTCAGGCAGAACTCGTTGGCCCTGCAGCGGAAGCTGTCCGAGCGCCAGAAGCTCCTCGGCCAGCTCGACCAGGCCAAGATGCAGGAGCAGGTCAACACGGCCATGGCCGCCCTCAACGAGACCGTCGGCCAGGACGTGCCCACCTTCGAGGAGGTCCGGGAGAAGATCGAGTCCCGCTACGCCAAGGCCCTCGGGGCGGTCGAGCTCACCGGGCAGTCGGTCGAGGCCCGGATGCTCGAGGTG
>DATACM010000100.1:0-8457 GCA_036259055.1 Acidimicrobiales bacterium
CCAGCTGGGGCTGTGGACCGGTCTGGGCGGCTCGGTGCTCTGGGCATCGGCGCGGAAGGGGACGGGGCGCCTGGGCGACGACTTCGGGTGGCGGCTCCGACCGGTCGACCTGCTCGTGGGCTTGGGCTGCGCCCTCCTCGCCCATGTGTTCCTGTACCTGGTCGTGGCCCGGCTGCTGGGCCCGCTGCTCGGCGACCCGGACACGTCCGAACCGGTCGAGGAGCTCGTCGATGCGGCCCGGGGCGTGCGGATGGTGGGGCTCCTCGCGTTCGTCTCCATCGGGGCGCCGGTCGTGGAGGAGCTGTTCTTCCGGGGCCTCCTGCTGCGCAGCCTGCAGCGCCGCTTCACCGACGCGGTCGCGGTGGTCCTGTCGGGGGTGCTGTTCGGCGTGGCCCACCTCCAGGCCCTCCCTGCCGGTGCCCTGGTCCTGGTGATCCTCAGCCTCACCCTCCTGGGCGTCCTCCTCGCCGCCGTGGTCGTGCGCACCGGGCGCCTTGGCCCCGCGATCGTCGCCCACGGCCTCTTCAACGCCATGAGCGTGGCCGCGGTGTCCATGAGCTAGCGCCCGAGAGCCCTCAAGCTCGGGTTCTCCCATGCCGATGCTCAAAGAGCCTGGGAGGGCCTAGTGAAGGGGAGTCGACATGAGCTGTCCGAAGTGCCGCGCGGCTGAGCTCACCGAGATCAGCCTCGAGCTGCGGGGCAAGAGTGTGATCATGCACTCGTGCTCCCGCTGCGAGACCCGTTGGTGGGACGCCGACGGTGAGCGGGTCGCCCTCCACCACGTGCTCCACCTGGCCACGCCCGACTGATCGCCGGGGCGGTGGACCGACGCGTCCGGTCCGCCGTCGGATGCCAACATAGGCGCCATGAGACGCCCCAGCGCCCAGGACCGCCGGGCCGCGTGGGACCGCCTGACCAGCTCGGTGCGGTCGCAGGAGCTGTCGACCGAGGCCTGGATCACCCTGGCGATCGTGGCCGCGGCGGTGGCCTTCACGCTGGTCCAGCTCCAGCCCAAGCTCCTCGTCGCCGACACCACGCCCTCCGGTGGCGACACCGGGGCCCACGTCTGGGGGCCGGACTACCTGCGCCACCACCTCCTGCCCAACGGCCGCATCACCGGCTGGGCGCCCGCCTGGTACGCGGGGTTCCCCGCCTACTTCTTCTACTTCCCGCTGCCGGCGCTGCTGATCGTCCTCCTCAGCTTCGTCATCCCCTACACCATCGCCTTCAAGCTCGTCACCGTCCTCGGCATCCTCACCCTGCCCGTCGCCGCCTGGGCGTTCGGCCGACTCCTCGACATGCGCTTCCCCGGCCCCGCCCTCCTCGCCGCCGCCACCGTGCCCTTCCTCTTCGACCGCGGGTTCACCATCTACGGCGGGAACATCGCTTCGACGCTCGCCGGCGAGTTCGCCTTCTCGATAAGCCTGTCGCTCGCTCTGGTCTTCCTCGGGTTCTTCGCCCGCGGGCTGGAGACGGGGCGCCACCGCGCCCTGACCGCCGTCCTGCTCGGCGTCACCGGGCTCTGCCACCTGCTGCCGACCCTCTTCGCCCTCGCCGGGGCGGCCTTGCTCCTCCTCCTCCGCCCCCAGCCCCCACGGTGGAAGTTCGGGCTCTCGATCCTGGCCGTCGGCGGCCTCCTGGCGGCGTTCTGGTCCTTCCCGTTCCTCATGCGGCTCGCGTACACGAACAACATGGCCTGGGAGAAGATCACCGCCTACGGGGAGAACCTCTTCCCCGACAACCTCCGCTGGCTGCTGGTGATGGCCATCGTCGGGGCGGTCACCTCCGTCGTGCACCGCCGCCGGGTGGGACTGCTCCTCACCGGCTTGGCCGTCGCCGCCGGCAGCATCTTCGTCCTGGCGCCGCCGGCGCGCCTCTGGAACGCCCGGGCCTTGCCCTTCTGGTTCCTCTGCCTGTACCTCCTGGCCGGCGTGGCGGTCGCCGAGGTGGCCGGCATCGTCGGCCGGCGCCTGGCCGACCAGCGCCCCACCGCGCCGGCGCGGGTGAACATGGCCGCCGCCGTCTCCGGAGCGCTGGCGGTGTGGCTGTTCGTGGGGCTGCCGCTCCACGTCGTGCCCGACTGGGTGCCGATCCGCGACACCACCGACTCGAGCTACATCCCCGCGTGGGCGCGATGGAACTACAGCGGCTACGAGCGCAAGGACGCCTACCCCGAGTACAAGGGCATCATCGACACGATGAGGCGGGTGGGGCGGGAGGTCGGCTGTGGCCGGGCTCACTGGGAGTACGAGTCCGACCTCAACCGGCTGGGGACGCCCATGGCGCTCATGCTCCTGCCCTACTGGACCGACCAGTGCATCGGCTCCATGGAGGGCCTCTACTTCGAGTCGTCGGCCACGACCCCCTACCACTTCCTCAGCGCCGCCCTGCTCTCCAAGGCGCCGTCGAACCCCCAGCGCGGCCTTCCCTACAAGAGCTTCGACGTCAACGCGGGGGTCCGCGACCTCCAGCTCCTCGGGGCTCGGTACTACCTCGCCTTCTCGCCCGATGCCCTCACCCAGGCCATGGCCAACCCCCAGCTCCGCGAGATCGCCGTCACCGGCCGCTGGCACGTGTTCGAGATCGCCGGGTCCGAGCTGGTGACCCCGCTCCCCTTCAAGCCCGCAGTGCTCGAAGGGGTGAACGACCAGCACGACGAGTGGCTCGACGCGTCGGTCAACTGGTTCAACGATCCCGCCCGCCGGGAGGTGCCGCTGGCCATGGGCGGCCCCGAGGACTGGCCACGCGTCAAGGTCACCAAGGTCGAGGGCCAGTCCGTCGGCGGCCAGGCGCCGCAGATCGGCACGACCGTCCAGATCCAGCCGGCGCCGTTCGAGGCGACCGCGCCGACCCAGGTCCGCAACATCAGAACCGGCGACGACTCGCTGTCGTTCGACGTCGACCGCCCGGGGTCCCCGGTGCTGGTCAAGGTGTCCTACTTCCCGAACTGGAAGGCCTCGGGCGCCGAGGGTCCCTGGCGGATCACCCCCAACCTGATGGTCGTGGTGCCCACCGACACCCACGTGAGCCTCCGCTTCGGGTACACCCCGGTGGACGTGCTGGGCTGGGTCCTCACCATCGCCGGCATCGCCTTGGTCGTCCTGCTCGCCCGGAGGGGACGGGTGGACTTCGGCGACCGCCCGCCCGCCCCCGCGCCCGAGGCGCCGGTGCCCGAACCGTCTCCGACGCCGGCGACGGTCGGGGCGTCGGCGGAGGACTTCGAGGCGGTGACGGCGGGCCGCTCCCCCCCGGGCCCCTGATCCAGACGAGCGGGCATTACCGTACCGGCGTGCACCAGGGGCAGCGGAGCGAGACGAGCGCGGTGGTCGAGCAGCCCGCCGCGGCAGCCCCGACCGTCGACCTGGGCGGGGAGAGTGGCGGGCCGGAGGTCGTCCTCGAGCAGGTGCGGGCCCGGCCCACCGCCTGGCAGGTCGCGGCGGCGGCCGCGGTGGTGCTGGGGGTCGTCCTGCGGTTCGTCTCCCGGTCGCACCTCTGGCTGGACGAGGCCCTCTCGGTCAGCATCGCCGAGCTCCCGCTGGGCAGCATTTCCGAGGCGCTCCGCCACGACGGCGCCCCTCCTCTCTACTACCTGCTGCTGCACGGGTGGATGGAGGTGTTCGGGGCCAGCCCGCTCTCCGTTCGTGCCCTCTCGGGCGTCTCGGCGGTCGCCGCCCTGCCGCTCATCTGGCTGGCGGGGATGCGCGTGGGGGGGCGCAAGGTGGCGGTCACCGCCCTGCTCTTGCTGGCGGCATCGCCGTTCGCCATCCGGTACGCCAGCGAGGCGCGCATGTACTCGCTGCTCGTCCTCCTCGCCCTCGCCGGGTGGTTGGCGCTCGACGACCTGCTCGAGCGGTTCTCGTGGTCACGGGCGGTCGTGCTGGCCCTGGCCACCGGGCTGCTGCTGCTGACCCACTACTGGGCGTTCTACGTCTTGGCGGTGGCCGCCGTGGTGGTGGGGCGCCGGGCCTGGCGGGGCCCGAACCGGGCCGAGGCCCGCCGGGCCGCCGTGGCCATGGCCGCCGGCACCACCCTCTTCCTCCCGTGGGTGCCGTCGTTCCTCTACCAGATGCGCAACACCGGCACGCCCTGGGCGGGCGGGCCGACGCTGCGGGCGCTGCTGGACACCGTCTTCCACTACGCCGGCGGGTTCTGGGACCCCGGCTTCGTCCTCGGCCTCGTTTTCTTCGGCCTGATCGTGCTGGCCCTCTTCGGGGACCCCGTCGACGGCCACCGCATCGTGCTCGACCTGCGGGCTCGGCCACGGGCGCGGGTGCTCCTCGTTGCCGGCTTCGGCCCGCTGGCGCTGGCGGTGGTCGCCGCGATGCTGAGCACGTCGGCCTTCGCCGCCCGCTACACGGCGGTGATCTTCCCGTTCGTCCTCCTTCTCGTGGCCCTGGGGACGGCCGCGCTGCCCAACCCGCGGGTGCACCGCGGAGTCGTCACGCTCTCGGTGGTGCTCGGCTTCGTCGCCGTCTTCCCGGGCACGCTGACGGAGAAGACCAACGCCCCGCGGGTCGCCCAGAGGTTGATGGCCGAGGGGCAGCCGGGCGACGTGGTCGCCTACTGCCCCGACCAGGTCGGGCCGTCGGTCGCCCTCCTGCTGCCCCCCGACAACCAGTTCGTCCACCTCACGTTCCCCTCGGGAGGCCGGCCCGAGCGCGTCGACTGGGTGGGTTACGAGAAGCGCAACGAGAGTGCCTCTACCGCTGACTTCACCCAGATGCTGCTCGACCGGGCGGGGCCGGCCCGCACGATCTGGGTGGTGTGGGCGCCGGGCTACCGCACGTTCGGCACCCGGTGCGAGCTGCTCATCGACCGTCTCACCAAGGCCCGGCCGGAGATGGACCGGGTCGTCAAGCTGTCGAGGAAGGCGCTGGAGCGCACTGGGCTGGTTCGGTTCCGGCCGGGATGAGCCGGAGGGGGTGACCCCCGCAGGCGGGGCCCGGCGCCACCTGGTGGCCGCCCTGCCGGGATGGGTGGCCGCCAGGGTGGTCGTGCTGGGGGCCCTCGGGCTTTCCCACGTGGTGGCGGCCAAGGTCGACGACCGCCTCCCCGGGTTCGGCCAGCGGGTGGCGCGGGGGCTCCTCTCGTGGGACGGGCGCTGGTACCTCGACATCGCCGAGCGGGGCTACGCCGCCCTCCCCGACGAGAGCCTGCGCTTCTTCCCTCTCTACCCGCTCCTGGGGCGGGCCCTGTCCCCCCTGACCGCCGGGTACGCGAGCGTCGCCCTCCTCGTCGTCGCCAACGTCTCCGCCCTCGCCCTCGGTGCGCTCGTGCACCGGCTCTGCCTGCTGGAGACGGGCGACGAGTCCCTCGCTCGGCGGGCGGCGTGGCTGGTGGCGTTCGTGCCGCCGTTCTTCGTGCTGGTGATGGGCTACGCCGAGCCGCTCGCCCTCGCCCTGTCGGTCGCCTGCTTCCTCGGGCTCCGCCTGCGGCGCTGGGGGTGGGCGGCGGTGGCCGGCTTCCTGGCCGGGCTCACCCGGCCGGTGGGTGCCCTCCTCGCCGTCCCCGCCGCGATCGAGGGGTCTCGGGGCCTGCGGGTGGCGTCCCGGCGGGAGTGGGCCCGTCGTGCCCTTCCGGTGATCGCGCCGTTCGCCGGCGCCGCCACCTTCGTCGTCTGGGTCGGCGCCCGCTTCGGCGACGCCCTCTCGCCCCTCGACGTGCAGAACCGCGCTCACCTCCGGGGCGGCTTCGCCAACCCGGTGACGACCGTCCTCCGCGCCAGCGGCGACCTGCTCGGGGGCGATGTCGGCTTGGGCACCAACGGCGCCCGCCTGCCGTGGGTGGTGGTGGCGGCCGTGCTGGTGGTGGTGGCCTGCCGCCGCTGGCCGGGATCGTACGGGGCGTATGCGGCGGTGACGGTGGTCGCCGCCCTGGCCGCCCATCGGCTCGGGTCGTTCGAGCGCTACGCCTTCGGCGCCTTCCCGCTGGTCCTCGCCCTGGCGTCGCTCACCGCCGCGGCCTGGGCCGAGCGCCTCACCCTTTCGGTCGGTGCCGCCCTGCTGGCGGGGTACGCCACCCTCGCCTTCCTGCTCTACTACGTGCCCTGACGATCGGCGTCGGTCGGGGTCCGGGTGGCCGGTCTCCGCTCCCGCCAGAGGGCGAGGCGCAGGCGGGCCAGCCCGGCGAGCGTGCGGGGGATGCGGCGGAGGATCGACGTCCGGGAAGGGCGCAGCTCCTCGACGACCACCGGCAGCTCGACCGCCCGCAGCCCCGAGCGCTGGGCCCGCAGGATCAGCTCGGTGTCGAAGAGATCGGTGCCATAACGGCACGCCTGGGCGAGGGCCACCAGGGGCTCGCGGCGGAGGACCTTCATGCCGTGGGTGTCGGAGACCCGCAGGCCGAACCCGACCCGCAGGATGGTGGAGAACACCGAGGTCACCACCCGCCGGGGAAGGGGCCGGGTGTCGGTCGCCCCGGCGCCCCGCTTGGTGGCCACCACCACCGTCGGCCCGTCGGGCGCCGCCGCCAGGGACACGGCGGCGTCCAGGAAGGCGAGGTCGTAGTAGTCCACGTCGAAGATCCCGACCAGGTCGCCGGTGGCGCTCAGGAACCCCTCCCTGAGGGCGCCGCCGTAGTCGGCGTGGGACAGCGACAGCACCCGCACCTCGGCCAGCTCCCCGGCCAGGTCGCGGGCGACGGCGGCGGTGGCGTCGGTGGAGCCGTTCTCCACCACCACCACCTCGAACGGCCGTCCGCGGTCGCGCAGGCCGGCCACCACGGCCCGGACGGCCGGGGCGAGGTAGGCCTCCTCGTCGTGGGCGGGCATCACCACCGACAGCAGCTGTTCGTCCCTCCCGGTCTGCGCGAGCCGCCCGCAGCGTAGGGGGAGAAGCCCCCCGAGGTCGCGCACTACGCTTGGCCCGTGGCCTCCCTCGACGCGATCTTCAAGGCGTACGACATCCGCGGCACGGTCCCCGACCAGCTCGACACCGCCGCCGCCCGAGCCATCGGCGGGGCCTTCGCCCGCTTCGCCGGCGCGCCCCGCGTGCTGGTGGCCCGGGACATGCGCGAATCGGGCAAGGACCTGGCCGGGGCCTTCGCCGAGGGCGTCACCGCCGCGGGCGTCGACGTCATCGACCTGGGCATGTCGTCCACCGACATGGCCTACTTCGCGGCGGGGCACCTGGCCTCACCGGCGGCGATGTTCACCGCCTCCCACAACCCGGCCCAGTACAACGGCATCAAGCTCTGCCTCGACGGGGCCCGCCCGGTGGGCCAGGACTCGGGGCTGGCCGAGATCAAGACCATGGCCGAGACGGGGGCGGCCGAGACGGCCAGCACCAAGGGCACGGTGTCGTCGCTCGACCTCCTCGACGACTACGCCCGCCACGTCCAGTCGTTCGTCGACCGGTCGGTGCTCCGGCCGCTGCGGGTCATCGCCGACACCGCCAACGGCATGGGGGGCCTGGTCGTGCCCCGCGTCTTCCAGGGCCTGCCGTTCGAGCTGGAGATCCTCTACCCCGAGCTCGACGGCTCGTTCCCGAACCACCCCGCCGACCCCATCAACCCGGACAACCTCAAGGCGCTGCAGGCCCGGGTGCTCGAGACGGAGGCGGACGTGGGCCTGGCGTTCGACGGCGACGCCGACCGAGTCTTCCTCATCGACGAGCAGGCGGTGCCGATGTCGGGCTCCACCACCACCGCCCTGGTGGCCAAGGCCGTCCTGGCGACCAACCCGGGGGCCACCGTCATCTACAACCTCATCTGCTCGAAGGCCGTCCCCGAGGTGATCGCCGAGAACGGCGGCGTGCCCCTGCGCTCCCGGGTCGGCCACTCGTTCATCAAGGCGACGATGGCGGAGACGGGCGCGATCTTCGGCGGCGAGCACTCGGGCCACTACTACTTCCGCGACAACTACCGGGCCGACTCCGGCCTGATCGCCGCCCTCATCGTCCTCGAGCAGCTGTCGCTGGCCGACGAGCCGCTCTCCGAGCTGCGGAAGTCCCTCGAGCGCTACGCCGACTCGGGCGAGATCAACGTGGAGGTCGCCGATCCCCCGGGCGTCATCGACCGGGTGGCGGCGGCGTACCCTCAAGGCGAGCACGACCGCACCGACGGGCTCACCGTCGAGTTCGACGACTGGTGGTTCAACCTGCGCCCCTCGAACACCGAGCCGGTCCTGCGCATCAATGTCGAGGCCAACGACGTCAACGCCTGCCACGACCACACCCAGGAGCTGGTGGAGCTCGTGAGCGAGGGCGCCTGATGGCCCTCGACCCCCTGCTGCTCGAGATCCTCGCCTGCCCCGAGGACAAGGGCCCCCTCTGGTACCTGGCCGACGAGGACGCGCTCTACAACCCGCGGCTCAAGCGCCGCTACGCGGTCCGCGACGGCATCCCCAACATGCTCATCGAGGACGCCGAGACCGTCTCCGAGGAGGAGCACGCCCGCGTCATGGCCAAGATCGAGGCGGAGGGCATCGCCCCCACATTCGAGGCGTGAGCCGATGATCGG
>DATACM010000101.1:0-2502 GCA_036259055.1 Acidimicrobiales bacterium
CGGTAGGAGACGATCGCAACCGTGGGCGTCACGGGCGCAAGTGTGGCTCACGCCGTACGCCCTCCGGCTCACCGGCGGGGTAGGGGCCCCGCCGGCACGCGGCGGGCGTGGTCCGCAGGACCCGGGTGCCCGCCGCCAGCAACTCAGTAATAACGGCTGCGGGTGACGAGCCAGACGACCAGGGTGGCGCCGAGGACGGAGGCGATGAAGCCGGGGGCGTAAGCCGGGCCGAAGAGCAGGCGCCCGACGAAGGCGGCGATGATCGACCCGGCGATGCCGGCGAGGGCGGTGCCGAGACAGCCCATGGGAGTGGGGCCGGGGACGAGGAGCCGGGCGACCGCTCCGGCGATGAGACCGGCGATCAAGGCGAAGACGAGGAACCAGAGGAGCGAGCCCCCATGAGTGGCGGCCAGCAATGCGCCAGTTGCGTTCACGCCGGGATTTGTTCCTTCTCCTGACCGGCGTCACACTCGCACCGGCCGCCGCGACCGTCCACTGGGAGGAGTGCAGTCATCGCGACCCTGTCGAATGCTCGGGCGAATTACGACATCACTCGTCAGACGTTGGCCGGGAGCAGCCGGGATACGTTCTCGAAGAACCCGTAGAGCGCGACGAGGAACAGGCCGGTGCCCACGATGTAGGTCGGCCACCGGCGCCACCAGCGGCCCACCCACCAGGTGACGGCCCAGATGACGGCGGCCAGCAAGCCCCACGCGATGGCGGGTCCGTTCGCCGTGCCGGCGCCGGAGAGCCCGGCGTCGAGGTCCGCCTTCTCGGCGGGAGGGGCGGGTGCAGGGAGGGGCTCGGCGGGCGCCGGGGGAGGCGGCTCGAGCACGGGCGAGACGAGCTTGGCCACCACGATGAGGCGCTGGGCGGCGCTGAACCGCGGATGGCACGTCGTGAGCGTCAGCCGGTTGTCAGGGGTGTTGTCCAGCACCTCCGACTGGCTCGGGTCGACGATGTCGCTCCGGTCGACGTCGTAGCGGAACTTCCCCTCGGGCGTGGAGACGAAGATCTGATCACCCGGGGTCAGCTTGTCGAGCTCCCCGAATGGTGCTCCGTAGGTCGTGCGGTGACCGGCGATGGCGGAGTTGCCGGGGCGCCCGGGCATCGGCGTGTCGGGGTAGTGGCCGGGGCCCTTCTTGAGGTCCTCGGTGCTGACGCCCTCGACCACGTACTTCTGCACCGAGATCTTCGGGATCTCGATGATGGCGGCAGCGTCGCCCAACACCGGTGGCGGGGCGCTCGTCGGAGGAGCGGCGGGAGCGTCCGCCGCCGGGGGCGCAGGCGAGGCGAAGCGGGAGAACTGCTTCTCGAGCGTCCGCTGGTCGCGTGCCTCGGCCAGGTTGGTGCCCCAGAGCTGGTAGCCGACGAACAGGAACAGGAGGACGCCGATGGAGATGAGCGTCTTCCCGACGCCCCGTATCACCCGACGGACGGAGTCGCCCTGGGGCCGGGGTTGCCGGCGCTCCGGAGGGCGCGGCCGGCGCCTCCCCCAGTAGGGACGGCGCCCCCACGCGGGGGGCCGGCGCCTCCACCGGGGCGGCCGGCGTGGCCAGCTGCGTGGACCTCGCTTCGAGCGCGCCGGTACCTTGGAGGCGGTCGCCATGGGCCCAATCGTACGTTTCCGCTCTGCGGTGTCCCTCCTCGGGCGCTTTCCCGCACTGGCCGGAGTCGACCTCGACGTCGCGTCGGGCGAGGTTCTCCTGGTCCACGGGCCGAACGGCGCGGGGAAGACGACGTTGCTGCGGGCCTGTGCCGGCCTGGTCGCCATCGGCACGGGGGAGGCAGACGTGCTCGGCCACGACCTGCGCCGCCACCGACGAGCGGTGCGGCGCCGGGTCGGCCTGCTCGGCCATGCGCCGTTCCTCTACGACGAGCTCACCGTGGAGGAGAACCTGCGCTTCGCCGCTCGGGCGGCAGGGCGCCCGGTTGCCGCCGCCGACGCGGCCATGGCCCGCATGGGCGTCGACGGCCGGCTCCGTCACCTCACCGTGGGGCGCCTCTCGACCGGGCAGAAGCGCCGGGCGGCGATCGCCGCGGTCGTGGCCCGTGAGCCCGAGCTGTGGCTGCTCGACGAGCCCCACGCCGGGCTCGACGCCGGGGGGCGGGAGCTCCTCGACGCCCTCGTCGCCGAGGTCTCCGCCTCGGGTGGCACGGTCATCCTCGCCTCCCACGAGCTCGACCGCGCCGCTGCCCTCGCCACCCGTCAGGTGCTCATGGCCGGTGGCCGGGTCACCGGCGGCCTGCTCGCCGATGCCGGTCCGGCCGGCCCCGCCGACCCCACCACGGGCGCGGCGACGAACCCGGGCGACCGCAGGGAGGCGGGCGTTGTTGCGTGACGCCGGACTGGTGGCGGCCAAGGACCTCCGCGTCGAAGCCCGCTCGCGGGTGGCGACCAACCAGGTGCTGCCGTTCGCGCTGATGGTCCTCGTGCTGTTCGGGTTCGCCCTCGACCCCGACCGCGGCGTGTTGGGCCGGGCGTCGGCCGGGCTCTTCTGG
>DATACM010000102.1:0-3814 GCA_036259055.1 Acidimicrobiales bacterium
ACGAGGACCCGGCGGGCGAGACAGGGTTTCGCGTACTATAGCGACCCGCCAGTGACCGCTGGCGCTGGATGCGGCGCTTCCACGGGGGGTTGGCGATGCGGTTCAAGAGGTTCGGTGCGGGACTCGTCGTGCTGGTCGCGCTGGTCGTCGGGCTGGCCGGGTGTGGCGACGACGACGACGAAGGCAGGAGGGTGGGAGGGGCCACCGCCGACGTCGTGGCCAAGTCCGACCCCACGCCGCACTTCGAGCCCGAGGAGCTCCAGGCGAGGGTGGGTGACGAGGTCTCGTTCACCCTCAAGAACGAGGGCGACCAGGTCCACAACTTCACCCTGAGCTTCCTCGGGATCGACCAGGACGTGCAGCCGGGTCAGACCGTCGAGATCAGGTTCAGGGTCACCGAGCCGCCCAAGGGCCTCGACTTCTTCACGTTCTACGACAAGAACTTCCAAGGCGAGGGCATGCAAGGGCGGTTGAACGTCGAGAGGTGACATCTCCTGTGGGCGCAGGTCACCGGGCGGCACGGTGACCCCTCCGCGCCCGGTGCAGTAGACACAGGGGCGCTTGGAGACGGTGACGGAGAAGGCCAGCCCGGCCGGGGAGGGCCCGGCCGGGCACTCATCGGTGCTGACCGTGGGGACGGTCGTGTGGCTGGCCTCCGAGCTCATGTTCTTCAGCGGCCTGTTCGCCGCCTACTTCACGCTGCGGGCCCTGTCCAGGGAAGAGTGGCCCCCGCACGGCGTCGAGCTCGAGCCGGTCGTCGCCGGGGGGTTCACCGTCGCCCTGGTGGCGTCGAGCGGCACCATCCAGCTCGGCGTGCGGGCCTTGGCCCGGGGTGACCGCCGCCGGTTCCGGCTCTGGGTGGTCCTCACCCTCGTGCTGGCTGCCGTCTTCCTCGCCAACCAGGCCCGGGAGTACGCCGAAGCGTCCTTCTCGGTCAGCTCCCACGCCTACGGCTCGGCCTTCTACCTCACGACCGGCTTCCACGGCCTGCACGTGCTGGGCGGCATGCTGGCCATGGTCGTCCTGGTCGGCCGGGCCGCCAACCCCAGCTTCGGCGCCGACGAGACGCCGGCCGTCGAGGTCGTCTCCTACTACTGGCACTTCGTCGACGTCGTGTGGATCGCCCTGTTCGCGACGATCTACGTGTTGCAATGAGCGTGCGTTCGGGCGTGACCCGGTGCCGGCTGGCGGCCGTCGTGATGGCCGTGGGTGTGACGGGGCTGGCCGCCGCCTCGACGGTGGCCGCCCAGACCGGTCCGGGGAGCCCGGTCGAGGACGCCGGTCGCCAGCTGTACCTCACCGGCTGCTCGAGCTGTCACGGCCCCGACGGCCAGGGCACCGACCGGGGACCGACGCTCGTCGGCGTCGGGGCGGCCAGCGCCGACTTCTACCTCTCGACCGGCCGCATGCCCCTCGACGAGCCCCGCCGCCAGGCGTTGCGCAAGCCCCCGGCGTACAGCCGGGCGGAGATCGACCAGCTGGTCGCCTACGTGGCGTCGCTCGGCCCGGGCCCGGAGGTCCCGCGGATCGACCCCGGCGCCGGCGACCTCGCCACCGGCAACGAGCTCTACGCCAACAACTGCGCACCGTGCCACAGCTCGGCCGGCGCGGGGGGCGCCCTCGGCCACGCCGTCATCGCCCCCAACCTCCGGAAGGCGACGCCCACCCAGGTGGCCGAGGCCATCCGCATCGGGCCCGGCTCCATGCCCGTCTTCGGCCCCGACGCGCTGGACGACCACCAGGTGGCGTCCGTCGTCCGCTACGTGCAGTACCTGCAGGACCCCCGTGACGAGGGCGGCCTGGGGCTCGGCCACCTCGGCCCTCTCCCCGAGGGGTTCGTGGCCTGGGTGGTGGGCCTCGGCCTCATGCTCATCGTCATCCGCTGGATCGGGACCACCGACTGACGTGGCCGACGACGCCGACAAGGGCCCCCAAGCGGACGAGGAGCGGGCGCGCCGTGTGCGCATGGCCGAGCGGCGCATCGCCGTGTCCTTCGTGGCGGCCACTCTCGCCGCCCTCGGCCTGGCCGGCGTCTACGTGAGCGGCGGACAGCCGCAGGCCGAAGGGGCCCTGCTGCTCGTGTCCCTGGGCGGCGTCGGCGTGGGGCTGGTGCTGTGGGGCCGCCACCTGCTCGGCGACCAGCACGTCACCGAGCCGCGCACGGAGCTGGAGGCGAGCGCCGAGGAGCGGGAGGAGCTGGGCGCCGCCTTGGAGAGCGACGCCGGGCTGGGCCGGCGCCGCTTCCTCGGGCGCCTGCTGGGGGGCGCGGCGGCGGCGCTGGGGCTGGCCGCCCTGTTCCCGGTGCGCTCGCTCGGCCCCAGCCCCGGGGACCGGCTGCGCCGCACCGCCTGGCGCCCGGGCGTCCGGCTGATCGACCAGGACGGGCGCCTGGTACGGGCCGACACCGTGGCGCTGGGCGGCATCGTCACCGTCTTCCCGGAGGGCCACAGCGAGGCGGCCGACGCCCAGGCCGTCCTCGTGCGGGTCGAGCCCGACCGGGTCCGGCACCGCAAGGGCCGAGAGACGTGGGCGCCCGAGGGGAACGTCGCCTACTCCAAGATCTGCACGCACGTCGGGTGCCCGGTCGGCCTCTACCAGGCCCCGACCCACGAGCTGGTCTGCCCCTGCCACCAGTCGACGTTCGACGTGCTCGACGGGGCTCGGCCCCTGTTCGGCCCGGCCACCCGCTCGTTGCCCCAGCTCCCGCTGGCCCTCGACCCCGAGGGGTACCTGGTGGCCCAGGGCGACTTCGACGAGCCCGTGGGGCCCGGGTACTGGACCCGATGAGGGGCGGAGCCCGGCGATGATCCGCCGCACGATCGGCTGGGTCGACAACCGCCTGGGCGGGAGCAACTTCACCAAGACGGCCCTGCGCAAGGTGTTCCCCGACCACTGGTCGTTCATGATCGGCGAGGTCGCCCTCTACTGCCTGGTCATCCTCATCGTCACGGGCGTCTACCTGACGTTCTTCTTCGTCCCTGCCTCCGAAGAGGTCGTCTACCACGGCGAGTACGCGCCGATGGAGGGGATCAAGATGTCGGCGGCCTACGCGTCGACCCTCGACATCAGCTTCGGGGTCCGCGCCGGGCTGGTCATGCGGCAGATGCACCACTGGGCGGCGCTGGTGTTCATCGCCGCCCTCGTCGTGCACCTGTGCCGGGTGTTCTTCACCGGGGCGTTCCGCCGGCCCCGGGAGATCAACTGGATGATCGGCGTCACCCTCCTGCTGCTGTCGATCGCCAACGGGTTCTTCGGGTACTCGCTGCTCGACGACCTGTTGTCGGGCACCGGGGTACGAGTGGCGTACTCGATCGCGCTGTCGGTGCCCGTGATCGGGACGTGGCTGGCCTTCCTGTTCTTCGGCGGGGAGTTCCCTGCGGTGCAGTTCATCCCCCGCTTCTTCGTCCTCCACGTGATGCTGCTCCCGGCCCTCATAGTGGGCCTGCTCACCGCCCACCTGGCCATCCTGTGGCGCCAGAAGCACACCCAGTTCCCCGGCCCGGGGCGCAGCGAGGACAACATCGTCGGGTCGCGGCTGTGGCCCACCTACGCGCTCAAGTCGGTGGGGCTGTTCTTCATCGTCGCCGCCGTCCTCGCCGGCCTCGGCGGCCTGGCCCAGATCAACCCGGTGTGGCTCTACGGCCCTTACGACCCCGCCCAGGCGGCGGCTTCCACCGCCGGGTCCCAGCCCGACTGGTACGTGGGCTGGCTCGACGGCGCCCTGCGGATCATGCCGGCATGGGAGATCCGCGCCTTCGGGTTCACCGTCGCCAACCCCTTCTTCCCCGGCGCCCTGCTGCCCGGGCTGACGTTC
>DATACM010000103.1:0-5967 GCA_036259055.1 Acidimicrobiales bacterium
GCCGCCGGCCCTCGCTCATACGAGGAAGGTGGTGAACTGCCACACGTCCTCGTCGGGCGGGCGGGGCCGCCCGTAGCCGGCGAAGGGATCGACCCAGCTGTCGAGCGGCGTCCAGTCCACCGGCGTCGAGACGAACGGGCCCAGGTACGGCTTGGCCACGTCGAGGATGGAGTCGTGGGGCAGGTCGTCGGGGAGGCGCACGCCCTCGTTCGGGTTCTCCAGGAGCCACTTCACGGCGGCGAGGACGGACGCCGCCACCTGCAGGGTGGTGGCGTTCTGGTGGGGCACGAGGCGGCGCGACTCGTGGATGTCGAGCAGCGAGCCGATCCACCAGCTCTTGAACGGGTGCCCCATGAGCAGGCAGCCCAGCTCGTCGCGGCCCTCGACGACGTCGTCGGTCATGATGCGCCGCCGGTCCTGCAGCTCGTAGCGCCGCATGTGGAGCTCGTGGAGGCTGGCGATGGCGGCGTCCGCCGGGCAGTAGACGTAGTGGACGGTCGGCCGGTAGACGGGAGCGCCGTCCTCGCTGCGGACCGTGAGCCGGTCGGAGATCGAGAACGCCTCGCCGTGGCGGATGACCATGCCCACGATCTCGCCGCACGGCACCCACGACCTCACCCACGTGTGGCAGCCGGGGCGGGCCAGGCAGATCTGGTTCAACGGTCCGGAGCGGTGGACGTGGGCGCCGGGGGGCAGCGTCTTCTCGTGCGTCCCCCACCCCATCTCGGCCGGCGCGATGCCCTCCTCGTGGAAGGCCTCGACCGACCAGGTGTTGACGAACTCGTTCTCCTCCTTCGGCCGGTTGGAGATCTGGGTGTCGCGCTCGCTGATGTGGACGACCTTCACGCCGAGGAGGTGGGCGAGCTCGGGGAACGCACCCCGGCCCCGGGCGTCGGCAACCCGCTCGCCGACCTCTCTGCTGGCGCCGCCGCTGGCCAGCCAGGCGTCGGCGACGTCCTCCAGGGCCGCCTTGGTGAAGTGGGACACCAGTCCCGGGTTGGCGCCGTGGTCGAGCACCGCGGTGGGCCCGCGGTTGTCGCCCCAGCGGGCGATCATCCGCTGCAGCGCCATGTGGCGGACGTAGAGGGTGCGGTCCTGGGGAGGCTCGCGGCCGAAGCCCTCGTAGGGGTCCCAGAGCTCGAGCGACGCGTTGACGAAGCGCACGTCGTGGGCCCGGCACCACTCGAGCATGGACATGGTGTCGATGTTCCAGGCCAGGTCGACGACGATGCCGCCGGGCTCCACGAGGCGGCCCATCATCTCCCCGAGGTTCTCCGGCGTGATGCGCCCGGCCACGAAGGTGGCGCCCTGGTCCTGGACCCACCGGGCGTGGTCGCCGACGTCGGCGAAGTCGAGCACCGTGAAGCGCGACGGCTCGATCCCGAGCTCGCCGAAGAGCAGCGGCAGCGTGCACTGGCTGACACCGCCGAGGCCGATGACGAGGACGCGCCCGTCGAAGCTCATTGTTCCCTCCCCCGCCGGCTGGCGACGGGCGCCCTTCCGGCTATCTGGGCCAGCGCCGACAGCCGGTCGCGCTTGGCCCGCTGGATGCGTCGACCGATCTCGGGGACGCGGCGCGTCAGCTCGTTGAGGCTGGCACCGGGCAGCACCAGCAGCCGCATCGGCGTCTCCGCCACCACAGTCGCCAGCCGCGGGTAGCCGAAGCTCGCCCCCCAGTCGAGGGCGGCAAGCTCACCGAAGAAGTCACCCGCACGCAGGTCCGCCACCCGGGTGCCGTCGGCGTGGACGCTCGCGGTGCCCTCCACGATGACGTAGAACTCGCGCGCGCAGTCCCACTGCGCGACGATCGTCTCCCCGGGAGCGGCGCGCTGCTTGCGGGCCACCGCCGCCACTGCCGCCACTGCCGCCTCGTCGAGGGCACTGAAGAGGGGCACCGACGCGACCAGCCCCCGCTCGACCGCCGCCCGTCCGAGCCATCCCTCGCCGAGCTGGGGGTGGCGCTCGTGCGGCACGGTGGGACGCCTCGCCGCACGGGTATCGGCCGAGATCGACGCCCGCTCGATCCAGCCGAGCACGCGGTCGACGTCCTCCCTCCGGGTCGTGTGGTTGAGCACGCACATCCGCAGCGAGTAGCGGCCCTGCAGTCGGGTGGAGGAGATCAGGCCGATGCCGGTACGGGCCAGGTCGGCGACGATGCGGCTGTTGGCGCTCTCGAGCCGGTGCTCGTCATCGACCCCCGGCGGGCGGCGCCGGAAGCAGACGACCGAAAGGTTGGCGGGCAGCAGCAGCTCGAGCTCGGGGCTCGACTCGATGCGCTGCTGCGCGTACGCGGCCAGGTCGAGCGAGCGGTCGACGGCAGCGCGGAACGCGTCCACCCCGAAATACCGCAGCGACATCCAGAGCTTGAACGCCCTGGCCGTGCGGGACAGCTGGATCCCGAGGTCGGAGAAGTTGACCTCGCGCTGGGCGGTCTCGGCGTCGTGGAGGTAGTCGGGCGTGATCTCGAACGCCTCCTTGAGCAGGCGTCCCTCCCGCACGAGGAGGCAGCCGCACTCGAACGGCTGGTAGAGCCACTTGTGGGGGTCGAGCGTGACCGAGTCGGCCTCCTCGATGCCGTGCAGCCGCTGCCGTCCGCGGTCGGTGAGGGCGGCGAACCCGCCGTAGGCCCCGTCCACGTGGAACCACACGCGCCGGCGGCGGCAGACCTCCGCCAGGTCGGCGAGGGCGTCGACCGCGCCTGTGTTGGTGCCTCCGGCGCTGGCCGAGACGAGCAGGGGCTGGCGGCCGGCGGCGACGTCGGCGTCCATGGCCGCCTCCACCCGGTCGGCCCGCAGGCGGTAGTCGGCGTCGACGGGGAGCACCCGCACCTGGTCGGGACGGAAGCCGAGCACCCTGGCCCCGCGGGCGACCGACGAATGGGCCTGGTCGGAGCAGTACACGACGACCTTGTCCGACATGGCGCCGAGGAGGGCCTCGCGGGCGCACGCCAGGGCGGTCATGTTGGCGGCCGACCCACCGCTCACCAGCACGCCGGCGGCCGCTCGCGGATAGCCGATCCACTCCTTGAACCAGTCGAGCACGGTGAGCTCGAGCTGACTCGGCCCGGCCGACTCCATCCACGAGCCGGCGAAGACGTTGAGGGCGCTGGCGACCAGGTCGCCCAGGGCACCGGGCCACGTGCCGCAAGAGGGGATGAAGGCGAAGTAGCCGGGGTGGTCACCTTTGCTCATGTACGGGACGACGTCGCGCCCCAGCTGCTCGAGGATGCGCTCGAAGTCCTCCCCCTTCTCAGGCGGCGACCCGGCCAGGCGCTGCTCCATCTCCTCCCTGGTCGCCCGGCGCAGGGCCGGCGCCGAGGTGTCGGTCAGCACGTCGACGAGGAAGTCGACGGTGCGGTAGCCGAGCGTGCGCATCGTCTCGGCGTCGAGCCCGAGAGGGTCATCCTCCATGGCCGCCTCCCCCCAAGGGCCCAATCCTGGCACGACCGTCGCCGCCGAGGGCGGCCTCGCGGTTGTGGGGATGGGCGGTCACGGCGGCAAGGAAACGGTCCCGGTCGAGGGCGAAGAGGCGGGCGCCCGAGACCGCCCGCACGGTCGCCGTGCGGGGCACGTCGTCGAGCAGGGCGATCTCGCCGAACCAGTCCCCCGGCCCCAGCTCGGCGTCCGCCCCGCCTTGGGGCGCCAGCACACGCAGCGTCCCCTCCTCGACGATGTAGAAGCGGTCGCCCGACTCGCCCCTCGTCACGACCGCCTCCCCAGGGGACACCGCCACCGGCACCAGCTCCACGGCCAGACGCTCGAGGGCGAGAGGCGGCTGGGCGGCGAAGAGCGGCACGCCCCGCAGGGCCGCCAGCTGCGCCTCCGGAGCCCGCGCCCGGACGTCGACCGAGCCCAGCCCGGCCCCGCCGAGCAGCGACACGGCAGCAAGGACGCCCCCGGTGACGGCGAGAGCGGGACGCACCCCCACCGCCTCGACCAGGGGGGCGGCAGCCAACGAACCGAGCCCGAACATCGCCCACCAGCTCCCCTCGACCACGCCGAGGACGCGGGCGAGGAGCCGCTCGGGGACGATGCGCTGCAGCACGTTGAGGGCGCACACGTCGACGACCGCGGTGCAGCCACCCGCCACCACGAGCGCCGCCGCCGCCACCGGCACGCGGGGCACCACGACGATGGTGGCGAGGGCGGCCGCCCAGCTCACGAGGGCCAGCCGGAAAGGCCGCGTCAAGCGGGGATGGCCGACGAGGCCGAAGGCGGCCACCGACCCGGCGATGCCGCCGGCGCCGAGGGCGGCGCCGAGGAACCCGACACCCGAGTCGTCGAGGCCCAGCAGGTCGATGGCGGCGGCGACCAGCAGGACGCTCAGGGCACCCATGCAGACCGTGTGCGCGAGGTAGAGCAAGGCCACGAGCCGCGGGGCCGGATCGGCCAGCAGCGACCGGAACCCTCCGAGCAGCGTGTTCCCGGCCGGCTCCGTCCCGGCCGGCGCCGCCTTGGGGGTGGCCTCGATCCTCGTCGCCATCAGGGCGGCCGCGCCGGTGAGCCCGGCGCTGGCGACGAAGACCATGTCGGGGCCGGAGACGGCGAGCAGCACTCCGGCCAGGGCAGGACCGACGAGGGTCCCGACGTTCTCGAGGAGGGTGGCGGCGGCGTTCGAGGCGGTGAGCTCCCCGGCGCTGCCGGCCAACTCGGGCAGGAGGGCGCTCTGGGCCGGCCAGTACAGCGTGTACACGCTGGAGTCGACCGCGGCGAGGGCGTAGACCGCGACCAAGGGCGCCCCGGCGGCAACGGCCCAGGCGAGGGCGCTCAGGAGGGCGGCGCGGACGAGGAGCACGGCCAGCAGCACCCGCTGGCGGGGGAAGCGGTCGGCCACACCCGCGGCAAGGGGCCCTACCACGGCGGCGGGCAGGGACCGGATCAGGCCCATCACGCCGACGCCGCCGACGCCGCCGAGGCCGAAGGCGTGCACGGCCAAGGCGACGTCCTGGGCCAGGTCGGCGCTGGCGCACCCGGCCCAGGCCAGCTGCAGCCGGCGGACGCCGGCGTTGGCCAGAGCGGCGGCCAGCCCGGCCCGCGCCTCGCTCACCTTCCCCGGCCGCTCCTCCATGTCACGTGGTCGGCATCTGCGGGCGGCGTCTGCGGGCGATGCCCGAGAGCGCCTCGAGCACCACCCGGTTGGCCAGGAACGCGGTCACCTCGCCCGGGCCGTCGTACGGTGGCGAAAGCTCGACCACGTCGATGCCGACGACGGGCAGCTCGAGGGCGCAGCGCCGCACCGCGTCGAGGAGCTGGCGGGACGTCAACCCGCCCGGCTCCGGCGTCCCGGTGCCCGGCGCCATCCCCGGGTCGACGACGTCGACGTCGACGGACACGAACACCCCGTCGCAGTCGTCGGTGGCGATGGCGAACGCCTCGTCGAGGCAGGCGTCGATCCCCCGGCGCACCACCTCGCTCATCTCGAAGCTGCGCATGCCCTGGGCGGCCATCCACTCGAGCACCGGCGGCTCGGGCCAGTACCCGCGCAGGCCGATCTGGAGGAACCGGTCACCTCGGGCCGCGCCGGACTCGATGAGGCGGCGCATGGGCGTGCCGTGGCCGTACAGCGAGCCGAACTGGGTGTCACCGGTGTCGGCGTGGGCGTCGAAGTGCACCACCGCCACCCGTCCGAAGCCGAGGTGCCGGGCGACGCCCCGGACGTCGGGAAGGGCGATGGTGTGGTCGCCCCCGAGCACGATCGGCACTGCGCCGGCGGCGGTGATTCTCGCCACCGCCTTCTCCAGCCGGTCGAGCGCCGTCTCGATCTCCCCGGGGAGCATGAGCACGTCGCCGACGTCGACGACCTTCAGCTCCTGGAGAGGGTCGACCCGCAACGCCAGGTGGGGCCGGCTGGCGTCGTGGTCCAGGTAGTCGGTCGTGCGGATCGCCCGAGGGCCGAAGCGGGTGCCAGGCCGGTGCGACGTGCCCCCGTCGAACGGTGCACCGACGATGACCACGTCGGCCTCACGCA
>DATACM010000104.1:0-2389 GCA_036259055.1 Acidimicrobiales bacterium
GGCGACCTTGATCCGAGCCGTCTGGCCCGGACAGGCGCCCGGCCGCAACGCCCTGGACGTCCACATCCTGCGCCTCCGCCGCCGCCTCCGGCCGCTCGGGCTCGCGATCCGCACGGTGAGGAGCCGCGGGTACCTGCTCGAGCCGGAGGCCGCAGGCGAGCACGCCAGGCCGACCGAGCAGCTCGCCGACGACGGCGAGGTGGGAGCGGGGAGGGTCGCGGCGGCGACCGATCTGCCGGCCTGACCGCACGGGCGCCGGCGGGCCCGTCAACGTCGGCCACGTCCTGTTGGACATCCTCGTCGTCCTCATCGCCGCCAAGCTGGCGGCGGAGGTGACCGAGCGCATCGGCGTTCCGGCGGTGGTCGGAGAGGTCGTGGCCGGCGTGCTCGTCGGCCCGTCCGTCCTCGGGCTGGTGAGTGGGGACGACGAGGTCCTGCGGGTGCTGGCGAGATCGGCGTGATCCTGCTGCTGCTCGAGGCCGGCCTGCAGATGGACGTCGCCGAGCTCGACTCGGTGGGCCGGGCTTCGCTGCTGGTGGCGGTGGCGGGCGTGGCCGCACCGCTCGTGCTGGGGACGTCTCCCTGCTCACCGGCGAGGCCGCCCGGACCGCGGTCTTCGTAGGGGCCGCCCTCACCGCGACGAGCGTGGGCATCACCGCCCGGGTGTTCGGCGACCGGCGGTTCCTGTCCAGCTCCGAGGCCCGCACCGTGCTCCGTGCGGCCGTGATAGACGACGTCCCTTCGCCTACGCCGCGCCGACGTCCGTCCACACCGCCCGGGTGACGACGGCCGGCGGCCAGGCCGTCGACCGCTTCGAGCTCACCGACGGCAGCGGGTGCAAGCTCGACGCCGACGTCGAGGAGGCGATCCGCCAGGCGCTGGCCACCGGCGTCTCCCCGGCCGCGCCCGCCGGCGGAGGGCGGTGGGCGCAGTGCGCCCCGGCAACCGGCCAGCACCTCGGCCGTCGCCCACCCGCCCGGCGCCCGACCCCGCCCCGCCGGAGCCGGAGCGTGCGCCGGCCAGGCCGGAGGCGAGCCTCGGGAACCCGTAGGCTGGACCCCATGCCGGCCGACCTCTCCTCGCTGGCGCAGCCCGCCTCGACTCGCATCCTTCTCGTCGTCCTCGACGGGCTGGGCGGGTACGCCGACGGCAGCCGCGGGTCGGAGCTGGAGGAGGCGGCCACTCCCAACCTCGACCGCCTGGCCGCCGAGGGCATGGTGGGACTCCACGACCCCGCCGGGCCGGGGATCACGCCGGGCTCGGGGCCGTCGCACCTGGCCCTGTTCGGCTACGACCCGTTCCAGTACCCGCTCGGCCGGGGCGTGCTGTCGGCGGCCGGCCTCGACGTGGAGCTCAAGCCCGGGGACGTGGCGGCGCGGGGCAACCTGGCGACCCTCTCCCCCGAGGGCGACGTGGCCGACCGGCGGGCCGGGCGGATCCCCGACGACGAGGCGGCCGAGGTGGTCGAGCGGCTGGTGGAGGGCGTGCGCATCGAGGGCGTCGAGGTCGCCTTCGCCCACGAGGCCCAGCACCGGGTGCTCGTCGTGCTGCGGGGGGACGACCTCGACCCCGGCGTCGTCGACACCGACCCCCAGGCCACCGGCCGCCCCCCCGTCACGCCGGCGGCGAAGCCCGACGCCGCCGACGCCGGCGCGGCGGAGCACACCGCCCAGGTGCTGACCGAGCTCGACCGCCAGGTGCGGGAGATCCTGGCCGACCATGCCAAGGCCAACGTGCTGCTCCTGCGGGGGTTCGACACCCACCAGGAGCTGCCGTCGCTCGGCGACCGCCACGGGCTGACCCCGGCGGCGGTCGCTGTCTACCCCATGTACCGGGGCCTGGCCCGCCTGGTGGGCATGGAGGTGCTCGGGCCGGTGGCGGACCTGGGCGAGCAGGTGTCCACCGTCCGGGAGAGCTGGGGCGCCCACGACTTCTTCTTCGTGCACCACAAGGGCCCCGACTCGGCCGGGGAGGACGGCAACTTCGAGGCCAAGGTGGCGGCCATCGAGGCGCTCGACGCGGTCGTCCCCGACCTCTCGGCGCTCGAGCCCGACGTGCTGGTCGTCACCGGCGACCACGCCACCCCCACCCAGATGGCTGCCCACTCCTGGCACCCCGTCCCCGTGCTCATGTGGGGACCGAGGGTCGGTCGCGACCCCGTCGAGCGCTTCGGGGAGCGGTGGTGCCTCGGCGGGGGGCTGGGGCGGCGCCCGGCGGCCGAGCTGATGGCCCTGAGCCTGGCCGCCGCCGGCCGCCTGTCCAAGTTCGGCGCCTAGCCCGGGCCCGGACGCGCCGACGGGGAGCCACCTTCACGAACTGATCGCCCAGGTGGCTCCTGGGGACCCACTTCCCCGATCAGTTCGTTTGGAGGGTCCCTGGCCGGCGGTTA
>DATACM010000105.1:0-1812 GCA_036259055.1 Acidimicrobiales bacterium
TCCCGCCCATCGAGCCCCCCACGCCCGTGCTGTCGATCGCCATCCGGCCCAAGTCGAAGGGCGACGAGGACAAGCTCATGACCGCGCTGCACAAGCTCCAGGACGAGGACACCGCCCTGCGCGTGCACCGCAACGAGGAGACCAAGCAGACGCTGCTGTCGGGCATGGGCGAGACCCACCTCGCCATCGTGCGCGAGCGGCTGGAGCGGCGCTACGGCGTGGCCGTCGACACCGAGGACGTGCAGGTCGCCTACCGCGAGACCATCACCAAGCCGGCCGACGCCGAGGGCAAGTACAAGAAGCAGACCGGCGGCCACGGCCAGTTCGGGGTGGCCTTCCTGCGGGTGGAGCCGCTCGAGCGGGGGGCGGGGTTCGAGTTCGTGGACCAGATCGTCGGCGGGGCCATCCCCCGGCAGTTCATCCCCGCCGTCGAGAAGGGCATCGTCGAGACGATGAGCACGGGCGTCGGAGGCTCGATCGGGGGCACGACCACGGGGGTCCCCTTCGGGGCGAGGGTGTCGCCGGTGCCCGTGCTGGCCAGCTTGGCCACCGCCCCGATGTCGCCGGCGGGCAGCTCGGGCACGCCCTCCTGCTCCTTGCCCCGCATCGTGAAGAGCCCGTGCAGGCGCTCGTCGGTGTGGCTGCGGGGGTTGGTGAGCTGGCTGTCGGGGCGGATCGTGCCGGAGAGGACCTTCAAGAACGAGACCTTGCCGACGAACGGATCGGCCACCGTGCGGAAGACGAAGGCGAGGGGCTGGCCGGCGGGGTCGGGCGCCACCTGGCTGGTGGTCCCGCCCGCGGTGACGGTGACCGGTGGGCGGTCGAGGGGCGAGGGCCCGATCTCGCACAGCAGCTGGCTCAGGCGGTCGATCCCGACCAGCTTGGTGGCCGAGCCGCACGCCACCGGGAACACCGTGCCTGCGGTGACGCCTTTGGCCAGCGTCTCGCGGAGCTCCTTGGGCTCGAGCGTCTCCCCCTCGAGGTAGCGCTCCATCAGGGCGTCGTCGGCCATGACGATGCCCTCGATGAGCGTCTCCCGGAAGCTCGATGCCTCCTCGGCGACGTCGGCGGGGACGTCGGCGGGGCTGCCCTGCTTGCCGCCGTCGTAGAGGAAGGCGGCGTCGGCCAACAGGTCGACCACACCGCGGAAGCCCGACTCCTCGCCGACGGGGAGCTGGAGGGGGGCGACGCCGGCGCCGAAGCGCTCGCGCAGCTCGTCGAGGGTGCGCTCGTAGCTGCCCCGCTCACGGTCGAGCTTGTTCACGAAGAACATCCGCGGGATGCCTCGCTCGGCGGCCAGCCGCCAGACCACGTCGGTCTGGACCTCGGGGCCTTCGACGCCGCTGACCACGAACACGGCGAGGTCGGCGACCCGCAGGGCGGCGTGCACGTCGAGGATGAAGTCGGCGTAGCCGGGGGCGTCGAGGAGGTTGATCTTGTAGCCGTCCCGCTCGAAGGGGGCGAGGGCGAGGGACAGCGAGATGCCCCGCTTGACCTCCTCGGGGTCGAAGTCGGTGGTGGTGTTCCCGTCCTCCACCCGGCCCTGGCGGGAGATGGCGCCGGCCGAGAAGAGGAGGGCCTCGGCCAGGCTCGTCTTGCCGGCCCCGCCGTGCCCGACGAGGGCGACGTTGCGGATCCTTGCTGGCGGGAAGCTCTTCACTGGGCGCCTCGCTCGGGGACGGAGGGTCGTGGCGGGCCCGGCCGGTCGCCCGGCGGGACCCCGTCCCGAAGCCTACCGGCCCCTCCTGGTACGTTGGAGGGCCGGACAGGTCCCCCGACCAGGAGGGTTCGTTTGTTCGACAAGCGGTGCCG
>DATACM010000106.1:0-2896 GCA_036259055.1 Acidimicrobiales bacterium
CCACGTCGGCATGGTGGGCCCGGTTGGCGGCCCACCCGATCAGGCGGTCGCCGCCGGCGCCGGAGGCAAAGCCGCGCCCGCCGGCGCCGGAGGCAAAGCCGCGCCCGCCGGCGCCGGAGGCAAAGCATGGCGCGACAAGGGTGAGGTCGTTGAGGTGGGTGCCACCGCAGAACGGGTCGTTCACGGCCACCTGGTCGTCCGGGCCCAGGCGGTCTCCGAAGGCGTCGATGGCGGCGCGCACCGACGCCGGCATCGAGCCCAGGTGGACGGGGATGTGCTCGGCCTGCACGAGCAGCTCGCCGTCGGGCGCGAACAGGGCGGCGGAGCAGTCGGCCCGCTCCTTGATGTTGGGGCTGAAGGCGGCCCGACGCAGCACCGCTCCCATCTCCTCGGCCACACCGGTGAGCCGGGAGATGAGGACTTGGAGGGCGGCCGGGTCGAGGCTCACCCGCTCACCTGGTCAGCACCCAGCTGCCGTCCGACGCCACGTCGGCCGACCACCCCTCCGGCACCCACACGGTGCAGTCGGGCTCGGCGATGACGGCAGGCCCCTTGGTGGCCTGGCGGCGGGTCGGCGGCGGCCCCAGGTCCTCCACGGTGACGGCGGGCGCCGTGCGGCCACGGGCGCGGAGGGCCACCACCTCCACCGGCGCTCCCGGGCGGGCGTACCCGTTGCGGCGGCGGTGCTCGTCGGCGAAGTCGTCGACGTCGGCGACGGTGAGCTCGTGGCTCTGCCCGGCGTAGCGGCAGTCGAGCGAGGTGGTCACCTCCACGTCGTCACCGCCGCCCACCGCTTGGCCCGCCTGGTCGGCCAGTTCGGCCAGGACCTCGTCGAGCCCGCCATGGTCGCCGGGGTCGGGCCACGACCGCACCAGGTCCCGCTGGCGGGGGGAGCAGAGCAGCCCGACCGCGGACAGCACACCGGCCCGCGGCGGCACGACCACCGCGGCCATCCCCGCCCCCTCGGCCACCGCACAGGCGTGGAGCGGACCGGCGCCCCCGAACGCCACCAGGGCCAGGCCTCCGGGGTCGACGCCCCGCTGCACGGATACCACCCGCACCGCCCGCTGCATGGCGGCGTCGACCACCCGCACGACGCCGTCGGCGTCGACCCCGGCCTCACGGAGGGCCTGCTCGGCGGCGTCCCGGTCGAGGGCGTCGAGCCCGCCGAAGGCGGCGTCGTCGGGGAACCGGCCGAGGACGAGGTCGGCGTCGGTGACCGTCGGTCTCTTGCCGCCCCGCCCGTAGCAGGCGGGGCCGGGGTCGGCGCCGGCGCTCTCCGGTCCGACGACCAGCGCGCCGCCCGCATCGAGGCCGGCGATCGAGCCCCCGCCGGCGCCGATGGTGTGGATGTCGAGGGCGGGAAGGCGGATGGGGAACCCGGCGGCGATGCGCCCAGGCGCGGGCTCGGGGACCCCTCCCTGCACGAGGCAGACGTCGGTGCTGGTCCCGCCCATGTCGAACGTCACGGCGTCGGGGAACCCGGCCGCCTCCGCCGCCAGGGCGCCGGCGCGGGCGCCTCCGGCCGGCCCCGAGAGCAGGAGGGCGACCGCCAGCTCGGCCGCCTCGTCGGCCGGGAGGAGGCCGCCGGCCGAGGTCATCACCAGGACCTCCCCGGCCAGGTCGGAGAGGGCCCGTAGGTACCGTCGGCACCGCGGCCGCAGGTAGGCGTTGACGACGGTGGTCACCGTCCGCTCGTACTCCCGGAACTCGGGTGAGACCTGGTGCGAGCAGGTGACGTCGTCGACCCCGTGGTCGCGTAGGGCGTCGGCCACCGCCTTCTCGTGGGAAGGGTCGAGGTCGGCGTGGAGCAGGCACACGGCCACCGACTCGACGCCCTCGGCGACCTCGGGCACGGAGGAGGGATCGAAGGCCTCGAGCTCCTCCCCGGAGGCGTCGCGCCGTCCTCCGACCTCGAGGCGGAGGTCGCGGGGCACCAGCGGCTCGGGTCGATCCACCTCGATGTCGCACAGCGACGGCCGGTCCTGGCGGGCGATCTCGATGACGTCGGCGAAGCCGGCCGTCGTCACCAGGGCCACCTTGGCACCGCGCCGTTCGAGCAGGGCGTTGGTGGCCACGGTGGTGCCGTGGGCCAGGAGGGCGGGGCGGTCGCCGGCGCCCAGCGCCTCCAGCGCCTCGCCGACCGCCCGGCTGGGGTCGTCAGGGGTGGACAGCACCTTGGCGACCCGCCCGTCGTCGCCGACGATGTCGGTGAACGTGCCGCCCGTATCGGCCCCGACACGCAATGTTTCCTCCCCGGGCGGGGCCCCACCCCGCCTCCTCGTCGAGACGGGGCCCTGCCCCGTCGGATGCCGTTTTGGGGAGACTAGGCGGCGTGGTAGTGCTCCCCGGCGGCGAGTACACGGTGGCCGGCCCGCCCCGCCCGGTGGGCCCCTCGTCGTGGGCGATCCCCGACCCGGTCGACGACGAGCCCGACCTGGTCGGCTTCGGCGCCGACCTCACCCCCGAGACCCTCGTCGACGCCTACCGGCGGGGCGTCTTCCCGTGGCCGCATCGGCGCGTCGCCCTTCCCTGGTTCTGTCCCGACCCGCGGGCCGTGATCCCGGCCGGCGGCGTCCACGTCAGCCGGTCCCTCCGACGGCGGCTGCGGCGCGCCGGCTGGGAGACCACGGTCGACGCCGACTTCGCGGCGGTGGTCGGCGCCTGCGCCGTCCGGTCCCGGCGGGAGGGCACGTGGATCACCCGCGAGATGGCAGACGCCTACGAGCGCCTGCACGAGCTCGGATGGGCCCACAGCGTGGAGGTGTGGGAGGGGGAAGAGCTGGTGGGCGGGATCTACGGCGTCCGGGTGGGCGGGTGCTTCACCGGCGAGTCGATGTTCCACCGGCGCAGCGACGCCTCGAAGGCGGCGCTCGTCGACCTGGTCACCCGCTGG
>DATACM010000107.1:0-9380 GCA_036259055.1 Acidimicrobiales bacterium
CGGCAGCTCGAGTGTGCCGTCCCTCGCCTCGTTCGGCACCGTCGAATACGCGCAGGGCCGGCTCTGCCGGCCCGGCACTGACGGTCACGTCACGGGCAGCTTTTCAACCCGCAGCCTTCGGCCGCCCCCGACTACGCACCGACGTATTCGTCCGCCAGGCGTTTGGTTGCGGCCGAAGGCTGCGGTAGGGGACAGTCCGCATGGGCCCGACCTCGCACCCCGATCCGTCGATGTGGCGCGTTCGCGCCAGGCGGTGCTCCGCGAGTCGTCGAGCATCAAGGACGTCACCCAGCCGGCGTTAGTGGACACTTCCCGGATCCGGCAGGGGGTCGTTATGGGACACGCGGCCGGCAGTCGAGGCGAGCCGATACCGGGCATTCTGCGCCACTACGCCTGGCGACTCCGAGCCACAGGGGGTGATGGAGGCAGGCGCTTTGCGATGTCGCACATCGTTCCTCCAGCCCGGGACGCGCTTCTCAGGACGTCGTCATCATCTCGAGTTCGCAAACTCGATCGACCCATCCTTGCGGCCGCCCTCCGCGAACCACCGGAAGGACGCCGCCGCCAGGCTGAACCAGCCCACTCCGACGAGCGCCTCGACCAGCACGTCGTGTAGGACCTGACCTGGCGGAGAGAAGGCACACGCTTTTCGCCTACGTACGCCGTTGGACAACTCTCGGAGGGCACGTCCGTGGCCGAAGCGCAGGCTCTGCTCGGGCACGCCGACCTCTCGAGCTGCTGACCGAGGCGCTGCAACGAGATGGAACACGCCCGCGGCTCGGCACGGGCAGATCACCGAGCGCCTGTAGCGCCCCGCAGACCCTCGACGATCGCGTCGAGGACCGCGTTGATCTCCGCGCGCGCCGCCTCGGGTTGCCCGGCGCGGGCGATGTAGAGCGCGGCGCCGTACAAGCCGCCAAGCGCGACGTGGGCGAGCGGCTCTGTCCCGACGCCCGGCAGCAGTTCAGCGGCAACCAGCGGCGTGATCACCGTTCGCAGCATCGGTAGCTCCGCGGGCTCGAGCCCGCCTTCGAGTGCCTGGTGTTGTAGCACCGAGATGCTGTCGAGCACGACGATGCGCCGGAACGACGGCTGGAGGCACGCGTCGAGGAACGCGGCGAGGCCGGCGCGCACGGCTGCCCACGGCTCACCGGCCCCCAGCGCCGCCGCCATCACCCCCGCGACGGCCTCGGCCTGGACCGACTCGTAGACCGCCCGGAAGATCGCCTCCTTGCCGTGGAAGTGGTGGTAGAGGCTGCCCTTTGCCACGCCGGCCCGCTGGACGATGTCGTCGATCGCCGTCGCCGCGTAGCCGCGCTCGGTGAACACGTCCCGTGCGGTCGCCACAAGCAGCTCGCGCGTCGCCTCTGCCTGTCGCGCCCGCAACCCTTTTGCCGTCACACCGATGAGACTAGCGGTCGCACACGTCACATACCGACCGAGAGTCGTTGACAGACTACGAGTCGGTGACTTACAGTCGGTGACATGGAGACAGCACCCACGCCGCCGATTCGAGTCGGCCGCATCCCTCGCCGCGAGCACGCCGACGGCGACTGGCGGATCATCGACATCGCCCCCGACTTCAAGCTCGAAGACCTGTGGGCCCTGCCCGCCACCGGCTCACCCGCCGACTTCGCCCGCGTTCTCGACGTGATGAACGCCATCGACATCACCGACGCCTCGCTCCCGACACGGTTCGTGTGGGAGGTGCGAGACCTTCTCGGCAAGTGGTTCGGACTCGGGCGGATCTCCGCCGGACCCGAAACCACGGCGCTGCCGATCCCCTCCTCCACCAGCACGACCTTGGCCGACCGCCTGCCGCCCGACCTCGTCGGGACGGTCGACCCTGGACTGGTGCCGCCCGATGCGCCGTTCACCGCTCTCTACCAGACCGATCGGGAGTACGCCGCCGAGTTGTCGAACCGGACCGTCCACTCGATCATGCACCTCGCCTGGGCACAGGTCGGAAACGACACCTACCAGGCGCAGATGGCCGTCTACGTCAAGCCGCGCGGCGTGTTCGGCCGGGCGTACATGGCGTTCATCAAGCCGTTCCGCTACGCGCTCGTCTACCCCGATCTGATGCGCCTGATCGACCGGGCGTGGCGCCGCCAAACCGAGTACAGCGACGAGGGGGAGGTGGTGCGAAGGCATGCCATCTCGGCCGCGGCCTGTTCCCCTACAGGGCCCTACGTCGTCGACCAACTCTCGGTCCACAGCGCTGGTGACCGCGGGACCACTCGTGACACGGGAGCTAGAACCTAGTGGGACTCTCGCCTCGCTCCCTGACTCGGGCCAGCAGTCGTCATCCCTGGCGCACCGTCGCCATCTGGCTGCTGACGGTCGTTGCCTCCGCCATCGTCACCTCCGCTCTCGTGGTGACGCCCTCACCACCACCGTCGACCTCACGAACCGACCGGAATCCAAGCGGGCCCGAGAGCTCCTGGAGGAGCGCTTGCGAGGACCCGAGCGCGACACCGAGGTCGTAATCGTGTCGTCGACCACGGCCACCGTGGACGATCCCGGGTTCCGCCAGCAGGTGGAGGGCCTGTAGCGGGCGCTCACCGCCTTGCGCCCCGGCGCGGTGGTGGCCACCCAGAGCTACTACGACTCCGGCAACGACGCTCTGGTCTCGGAGGACCGGCGCACCACCCTGATTCCCACCATCCTGGGCGGCCCCAAGTGCGAGGCCAATGATCACATTCCAGAGATCCGGGAGGTCCTCGCCACCACGGGCCCCCTGGCTTCCGCCTGCAGGTCTCAGGCTTGGCCACCGGCAACGACCATTTCAACCGGGTGGCCGAGGAGGCCCTGGCCAAGGGGGAGTCGATCGGGCCCTTCGAGCATCACCGACGCCCGCTCGTGCGCGCCGGCCGCGCTGCGATCTTCCGCATTCCTCCCTCATCCGAGTCATCCTTCGGACCGTGACGGGCAAGTCGACGGCCTAGAGTGTTCCGTCACCGAGACGTAGCGAGGCACTCGGCCCAACGCGTCCACATCTTGGCCTTCCCCAGGACCTCCTCCGGTGTTCTCCCGCGGGTCCATCGTCCGGTGTGGGCGCGGTCCTGGTTGTAGTAGCGGAGGTAGCGCTCCAAGTCGAGGCGAAGGCCGGTGTACTTGGGGATGAGGTAGCGGGCGAAGGCCGGCTTCCAGCACTCGTCGAGGATGGTGCGCTGCACCCGCTCGTCGCGTAGAGGGTTGCTGGCGGTCGCGGCGTACTACCCGTCGAGCAGGACCAGCCGGCCGCGGCCCAACTGCGAGCTGTTCGTGGGCCAGGAGGGCCCCGCCGGGATCGCGGGGTCGGTCGCCGTGAACCAGACCAGCCGGTACGCGACCGGGTCCGGCTTGGCGCTGGTGTCCCGGCGGGCGTAGTTCACCCGGAGCAGCCACCGCATGAGCGGGCCGGCATGCTTGACGCGCTGTGAGATCAGCGGCGTCATCAGGGCCGGGTCGGCGAAGGGGTCGACGATCGAGCACTCGCAGGCGAACGCGAGGGTGCCGATCTCCAGCGGCGAGGCGACACGGTTTTGTCCCACCACCTCGACCAGCCCGCGGCCGGCGGCCTGGTAGTCGGCGGGCGTGGCGAAGTTGCCGAAGATCGGTGGATAGGGCCACGGCAGCGAGCGCCCGTCGAGCGAGGCCAACAGGCCCAGCGGTGCCAGGACGAGGACGCCGAGGGCCATAGCCGGCTGCATCCGTGGGGGCGCGGCGTCCCGCAGAAGCAGCCCCCCGCCCAGGACCCCGACGAGCGCGAGGGCGACCTGCGGCGGCACGTAGTACCACTGGTAGGGCGGCACGCCAATGACGCTGTAGGCGGCGTAGTACACGACGCCACCGAAGGCGAGGCCGACCAAGGCTCCGTGCTCACGGGAGGCCGGACGGCGCACCCAGCGCACGGCCAGGGCGACCGCCACCACAAGGCCGACCAGGGCTGGAACGACGTGTACCCAAACGGCGACGGCGTTCATCGGCTTGTAGTGGGTCCACAGGCCTGAGAGGTAAACCGATCCCTTGAACGAGCGCTGCAAGGTCTTGATGACAAAGGTGTCCGGGATCGCCGAGCCCAGCACCCACCAGCTCCAGGCAAACCACGGCAGGCTGACCGCTGTCGCGACGGCAGCGGCCAAGAGCAAGCGGCGGCGCACCAGCGGCGCTAGGAGCGCCACGGCCAGGACGAAGATAATCATGTCGAGCCGGGCTAGAACCGCCAGTCCGCTGAGCACGCCGAAGCCGACGGGCCGCCCCTGCAGCCCGGCGGCCACCAGCCCTGCCATCAGCGAGGAGAGCAGGACCACCTCCAGACCCAGGGAGGACAACACGAACGGGTTGGCGAAGACCAACGCGAGACCTACGGCCGCCCACAAGCGGGAGGTCCCGAGTCGGGTAGCTGATTGCGCCAGCCACCAGCCCAAGAGCCCGCCCAGGACCAGGGTTAGCAGCCCCAGGGCGACCAACGGTCCGCCACCGAACAGGGACACCACCCGCATTGAGCCGGCCAAGAGAAAGACGTTCAGCGGCGACGTCGCCGAGTTGGCGGTCTCGCTGCTGATCAGGCCCCAGTGGCCGTGCTCAGCCAGGTTTCGGGCGTAGGACAGCGTGATGTAGCTGTCGTCGATGAGGCCGCGGTGGGTGGCCCACGCGGCACACGCACCGGCTGCGGCGCCGAACGCGGCCAACCAGGCCCGGTCGCGCACGCCGCTCACCCTCGCCGCCCACTCAGGCCGCGGTGTACGCAAAACGATCAGGTGCGGCCGCGGTTGGTGTATGCCATGGCTTGTGCGAGAGGTCTCGTGGCAGTCGACGAAGCTCCTGCCGCAGCTCAGCCCACCGCTCGAGCGACAGGGACTCGGCGAGTGCCTTCGCCGGACCGTAGGCTCTCGAGAAGACCTCGGAGACCTCTGGTTCTCGGGGCGTGGCACCGCCGCAGCCGGCCTCCTCGGTGGTCCCAAATACCCGCCCGTTGTCCGCCTCCACCCAAGGCTGGCCTAGGCGCTCGTTGTATTCCGCCCAGCAGACGTCTCCGCTGTAGGTCGCCCTGGCGATGGCGAAGGCTGCGATCAGCGCGATCACTGCCAGCAGGGCGACGAGCCATGGCGACCAGCCCAGGCGCGCTCGGCGACGTCCACTTAGCTCGCTTCTTTCGGGAGCTCCAGTCCGAGCCACATGCTTCTCCCTTCCTGCCGCCGGCGCGCTTGCGAAGACGAGAACGGTGTTGCCCCTCTGCTCGAAAACATGGGAGAGCCGCCAGCCACTGTCCCAGCGGTCGTTCAGCGTCTTGATCAAAGCGGAGACGCTGAGGCCGCGCTTATTGACTTCGACTTGGTAGTGGCGTTCCTCCGCCTCGGCCGACGGCCCTCGCGGCGATGCCCTCTTCGACATCCGCCTCCTCGACGAGCTCACGGGCCTCCTCGACCCGGCCCCCTCTCGCCGCCCGCACCGCCTTGGCCGAATGGGTGGTCTTTCGCGTTGTCTCCTTGACCGACCGACGGGCGCTCTTCGCCCCCTCTCGTGACGGCGCTCGTCGCTTGACCGACCTTCTTCCGGGCGGCCGCGGTTGCGCCTTCTTCGGGTGCCACCCCTAGCTCCCGGCATCCGTCTCATCTTCGACGCGGGCCTCAGCCGCCGCCCGCCGCACTGCCTCGATGCCCTTGAGGGCGCTGGCCTTGGAGTTGTAGGCCTCGCTCGTGGCGACACCTCTCCGTTGGCGGCAACGAGGTTGAAGCGGTAGGTCCCCCCGCTGCCCTTCTTCACGACAAACCTGGCTGCCATGGTCTCCTCTTCTCTTCAACTTCGAGCTTCGCCCGATATTTAGGGGATCACGTCGGCGTGTCCCTGCCGTGAGCGGCCGGATGGGGTCGCCGGCTGGCGTAGCGAGTGGACCTCGCTCTCCGTGTCGTTGGACTCGATGGCGATGGCGAGGAGACGATGAGCCCGATCACCGCGACGACTGCGAGGACGGCGGCCAGGCGTCCTCCGGCGCCATCCCTACCGTTCGCCACGACTCTCACCTCCGGCGGCCATCGCGACGGGGGCGTCCATTCGCGGAACTCGCAAACGCTGAACTCGCATTTATGTTGGTCCTCTCAACATGAGACGGGTGGGAACGACTCCCGAACAGGCTCAGCACTCGTTCACGGGAGCCGGGCGTCGGGGCGGTGGCCCCGTGTCGAGCGCACCTGCACCGGCGAGGAACGGCTGCTACCGCTTGCCGAACATGTCCCCCAGACGGCCGAGCTTGCCCAAGATCTCCTTCGGGTCGACACCGAACTTGGCGAGGAGGCCGCCGTGCTCTTGGTCGTCGACCTTGTCGGGCAGCTCCTGCTCGGCCTGGGCTGCCTTCTCGTGTTCACCTCTTGACCGGAGAAGCCCCAGGATCTTGTCCTTGTCAACTTGCATCTCTTTCTCCTCTCTACTCGTGCGACCGATGCCCCGTGGATGGGCGAACACCGCCTCGACCCCCTTCGTAGCCGTTGTGCTTCCGCGGGCAGACAATGCTGACCCGTCCGTTCGGCGTGCCGAGGGCCACGCGGGACCTAGCTCTTCATCTTCCGAGTGTCACGGGGCTCGAGGAACGGTTCCTCTTCGGCTGGGTGACCGGCCTCGATTTGGCGACCCCGCTCGAGCTCGGCGTTGAACTCCGCTCCGAGCAGCACCGCGATGTTCGACAGCCACAGCCAGACCAAGAAGATGATCACCCCCGCCAGCGCTCCATAGGTCTTGTTGTAAGACCCGAAGTTGGCCACGTAGAAGGCGAAGGCGGCCGACACCACCAGCCAGACGACCACGGCCACGATCCCGCCCGGGCTCAGCCAGCGGAAGCCGGGTTGCTTCACGTTGGGCGAAGCCCAGTAGAGGAGGGCGAACATCAGGCTCACGATCAGCACCAGCACCGGCCACTTGGCGATGTCCCACACCTTCAGCGCGGTCTCCCCGATGCCGAAGAGGCTGCCCGCCTGCTTCGCCAGGCCCCCGGTGAGCACCACGGCCAGGGCACTGATGGCCAGCAGCACGACCAGCACCAGAGTGACCCCGAGGCGGACGGGCAACTTCTTCCAGATCGGGCGCCCCTCCTCTACCTCGTAGATGGCGTTGGAGGCCCGCATGAAGGCGGCCACATAGCCCGAGGCCGACCACAGGGCGAGGCCGAGGCCGACGAGAAACAGCACTCCCCCCGCGCCTCGGCTCTTCTGCAGGTTCTGGATTGCGGTGGTGAAGATGTCCTTGGCCGGACCGGGGGCCACCTTGCCCAGGTTGTCGACCAGGGGCTGGGTCGCCGACTGGCCCACCAAGCCCAGTACGGAGACCAGCGCCAGGATGGCCGGGAAGATGGCCAGCACGCCGTAGTAGGTCAGCGCCGCGGCCCGGTCGACGAGCTCGTCTTCTTTGAACTCCCGGACCGTGCGCTTGAGGACCCCCGACCACGACGATGTGTTCAGGTCCGTCGGGGTCTTTGGTCCCTGTGCATCCCGCCCCGCCCCGGTCGCCGACGTTGGCTGCGCCTGATTCGTCTCGGGGGTGACGGAGGCGGTGTGGCGCTGTCGGCGCCGTGGGACACGTCGCTCCGTCGGCGGCGGGACCGGCGGCGACGGTGCAGGCGGCTCGGTGGGTGGCAGCTGTACGCGCTCTTGGTCGCGCCGGTCGTCGTCGCTCCGGTACCAGCTCATCAGCGTCGACTCGATGTCGTAGCCGCCGGGAGACGAGTTCCCGAGCGTGGTGGTCTGGTGGCGACGGGGGCACCGGCCCCGCTCGACGTCGCCTTCTTCGCCCGACCGGGCACCTGCCTGGTCGCCTTCTTGGCCTGTGCCTTTACCGCTCCGGTCGCCCCCTTGGCCTGTTTCTGGACCTTCTTGGTGGCCTTCTTGGCCCGTCTCGCCACCGTGGCCGTCGCACCGGACGCCTCTTCCTCGAGCTGGCCTGCCGAGGACTGAGCGCTGCCTTTCACCTCTTCGACGGCCTCGGTCGCCCTCTCCTTCACGGCCCCCAGACCGGCTTTGGCCAGATCACCACCCACACTCTTGCCGACGTCGCTGGCCACGCTCTTGCCGGCCTCCGCTGCGCTCCGAGCCAGCGGCTGGAGCCGTTCCTTGGCGCTTTGTGTCAGTTGACGCTCCCGCTCGGTGGGTGGCAGCAGGGCGGCGGCGGCGAAGCCGCCGGCGAAGGCCGACAGCCCGGCGGCAAGGGGGTTGCCTTCGACTCGTTGGCGCGCGGACTGGGGGCCGTCGCTGACGCTGTCGGCGACCGAGGACGCCGCGCCTCGGGCGCGGCGCGCCACCGCTCGGCTCTGCTCTCGGGCCGTCCCCGCCACCGCCCGGCTCTGTCCTCGGGCCGTCCCCGCCACCGCCCGGCTCTGTCCTTGGGCCGCACCGGCTACGGGCGACGTGCGTCCACTGTCGTCGCTGCCTTCGTTGCTTCCCACCGCCCGCCGCACGCCTTGGCGAACCTTGTCGGCGCCCCGGCTGGCCAGTCGGCGGGGACTGAGCTTCTGCTTGACGCCCTCGAGCTTCTCGGCCGCGTCGGCCTTGGCCCGGGCCATCAGCTTGTTGGGAGCGACCCGGTCACTGATCGCCTCCAGCGTCTCGTCCAGGTCCTCCCGGACGTCGTCGATCTCGTCTCGAATCTCCTCGGGCGGCCTGTCCTCCACCTCAGTACCTCCTCCATCTCTCGTGATAGTCAGAGCTCGCCGAGGAGTCGGGGGTCTCCTGCGTCCCCCGTTTCACTGCCTCTTTGGCTGTCTGAACGTCCTCTTTGACCGTCTCGACCGTCCGCTCGGGCACGGGACTGACCTCGGCCATCTTCTTGCGCCCCTCGTTGCCGAGGATCCCGGCCACTGCCAGCAGGAGTACGCCCACGATCAGGAAGGCGACGCCCTCGGGGACGATCTCCGTCAGCCCCCAGGCCGCGGCGAAGACCAAGGCGATGGCAGCCAGGAACCCGACCACGCCGGCGACGGCGAAGGCGGCCGCGCCCTTGGCCGCTTTGGTCAGCTCCTGTTTGACCTCCGTGCGGGCCAGCTCCATCTCCTTGCGCATGAGCGTCTGCAGCTGGGTGGTCACGTCCGAGAGGAGCTCGCTCAGCGGCCGCTCGTCCCGGTCGGGGGGTCGTTCGGGGCTCATCGGGCTCTCCTGCCAACCGTCGGGGGCTCCTCGGCGTCGTCGAACGACGAGGCCCGCACGGCCCGCCCTAGGCCGAACCCCACCACCGCGGCACCGGCCAGGAACGCGGCGGGGCGGCGGCGGGCGAAGGCCTGCACGTCCTCGAGTACTCCTCCCATCCCGCGCTCTTCGAGGCTGGTGGCGACGGTGTAGACACGGTCGGCGGCGTCGTAGAGGGCGTTGGCCGCGTTGGACAGGTAGGGGGCCAGCGTCTCCGCGTCATCCGGC
>DATACM010000108.1:0-6672 GCA_036259055.1 Acidimicrobiales bacterium
CGGTCGGTGGTCTGGGTCGTGAAGTTCTCGCTGCAGCCGTAGACGTAGTGCAGCTCGCAGCCGAGGGTGTCGTAGATGCGCTCGACCAGGGGCCGGGGAAGGGTGGCGGCGGCGGAGACGGCCCACCGGAGGCTGCTGACGCCGCGGCGGGCGGCGTCGAGGGCGTCCAGCAGCAGGGTGAAGTGGGTCGGCATGCCGGGGAGGATCGTCACCCGCTCCTCGGCGACCAGCCGGGCGGCTTCAGCCGGCGAGAACCGGTCGAGAAGCACCAGCCGGCCGCCGCTGAGGAGGGCGATGAGCGAGAGCCGCAGGCCGAAGACGTGGCCCATGGGCAGGTAGAGGAGGTGGACGTCCTCGGGAACGGGGCGGAGGGCGTCGGCGAAGAACTGCATCTTGGCCCAGCAGCCCCGCAGCGTCTCCATCACCGCCTTGGGCCTCCCCGTCGTCCCCGACGTGAGCAGCAGGAGCCCGGTTTCCGCCGGGCCCGGGTAGCGGGGTTGCCAGCCCGGCTCGGCGCCCGTCCCGAGCAGCTCGGCCAGCGACACCTGCCGGGGGCCGGCCGGCTCGGCGCCGTGGACGACGACGACCGTCTCCGGCCGTGCCTCGTGCACCGCCTGCAGGGGGCCCAGGGGATCGGCGGTGTCGGCCCGGGGCTGGAAGACGAGCGCCGCCGCCTCGGTGCGGTCGACGAGCCAGGACAGCTCCTCGCCGGTGAGGTCGTTGTCGGTGCCGGCGTGGATCGCCCCGCAGGCCCAGGCGGCGTTGATGGCGACCACGTGCTCGGGCACGTTGCGCAGCTGGCAGACCACGCGGTCACCCGGGCGCACCCCGAGGCGCTGATAGGCGCAGGCCAGCGCCTCCACCTTCGACCAGAGCTCGGCGTAGGTGGTGGTCACGCCCCGGAAGGTGATGGCGGGCCGGTCCGCCCAGCGGCGGCAGGCCGCCTCCAGGCTGGGCTCCAGCAGGCCGACCCGTGGTTCGACCGGGGCCCGGCTCAGGGGATGATCCTCCACGGCGAGGCCGGCCCCCGGCACGACCCCGCCAGCGGCTCGAACAGCGGCTCGAGCCGTTCGTCCACGGGGAGGGCGGCCAGGTCGGTGGAGACGACCGAGCAGGGGAGGCCGCCGCCGACCAGGACGGCGGCCCACTCGGCGGCCGATCCGGTGGACAGGCGGTCGGCGAGCGCCTGCTCGGAGGAGGCCGCGCCGACGCCGCAGAGCTGGCCGAGCCGCTCGAGGTCGGCATCGGTCTCGGCGGTCACGACAAGCGATCCCATCTCGCCGGTGACGGGACGGTCGAGAGGTCCCCACCGCGGGCGCCCGGCCTGGCGCCCCGCGGCGTCGGACCCGGCGGCGAGCGGCGCGAGGACGTGGGCCTGCGCCGCCATGGCCCCTTGCAACAGGGAGGTGTCCACTGCCACCCGTCCACCGCTGAGCTCCCGGACGAGGAGCCCGCGCAACAGGCCCTCGCAGGTGACGAGCGCTCCCATGTTGTCCGTGAGCAGCGCCCGGCTGGTGAGCGGCGGCTCCCCCGGCGGGTTCAGGCCGTCGCCGAACCCGCTCCACGCCTGCACGAGGAAGTCGGTGCCGATGAGGTGGGCGTTCTCCCGGACGGGGTGCCAGCCGGTGGCCTCGGCGTACACCAACCGGGGCGCGGCGGCCGCCACGCCCTCCCGGTCGAGGCCCCACTCGGCCGCCTTGCCCGGGCGCCAGTTGTGGAGGAAGGCGTCGGACGACGACAGCAGGTCGAGCAGCTCGGCCCGGCCCGAGGCGCGGCCGAGGTCGACCTCAACCGCCTGCTTCCCCCGGTTGAAGCAGAGGAAGAACGACCCGGTGTCACCGGCGATCGGAGGGACCATGCGCCCGACGTCGCCGCCGGGCGGCTCGACCCGGATCACTTCGGCGCCGAGCATCTGGAGGAGGAGCCCGGCCAACGGCCCCTGCATGCGGCTGGTGGCCTCGACCACCCGCATGCCCTCCAGGGGGAGGGGACCGCCTGGTGCGGCGGGCGCCCGACGTTCCCCCTGCCCGTCGGCCCGGGTCGCCGCCGACGGGCGGACGTCAGGATGCGCGATGGCGGGGCCGGGGTGCTCGAGGACCTCGGCGTAGGTCCTCACCGGGCACAGGCTCACCCCACACGCGGTCGCCGCCTCGGCGGCCTGGGCGAGCGTGTGGCCGGCCGTCGCCCGGTGGAGCCCCGGGGGGAGCGTGCACCGGCCCCGGTAGTAGCGGGAGCGGAACGACGTCCACGCCCGTCCCAGGTCGGCGTCGGCCGCGCCCAGGCGGCCCCAGAACGCCCTCCACGCCTCGGTGTCGAAGACCTCGATCTCGAACCAGCGGCCGTCCGCCGTGCGGAAGGGGGGGCCGGGCTCGGGGCCGGGGGGCGAGGGGAGCAGCTCTCCGCCCGACGTGGCGGCGGCGATGTGGTGGGCGACGAGGAACAGCCCGGCGGCCAGGACCGACGTCTCCACGCCGGAGACCGGCCGACTCCTGAGCGCGCCGATCTGGGCGGCGAGCGCGCCCTGGGCGGCCAGCATGCCGGCCGCCACCGAGGCGACTTCCAGGCCGACCCGGCGAGGGCGGCCGGCGTCCCAGCCGTGCACCTCCATGAGCCCGCAGAGGGCCTGGATGGTGGCCTCGCTCCACCGCCGATCGGAGGGGATGAGGGCCGGGCCGCACCACGAGATCGCCGTCTCGACCGGTGCGACCGGCGCCGGCCCGGAAGCGAGGGGGGCCAGCCGCCGGGTGAAGGTCTCGACCGAGAGCCCCGGACCGGTCACCGCCCCCGCCATCGAGGTTGCCGTGGGCATCCGTCCGGATGGTACTTGTCGCCCGGCGTCTTCGAGCCGGCTACGTTCGGGGGCACTAGGTGCGCGATGTCCACAGTGACGACGTGCGTCGCCATGTCCTAGCGTTCAGTCGCGTCGTGTGTCGTCGCGTCCACGACCACCGGGGTCCCGCCTGCGAAATCCACAAGGAGGAGCACGATTGGTCCGTCGTGACCGCGCGGCTGTTCGACGGCCGCGCCTGCTGACGCCCCTCGCTGCGCTGCTGACGGTCGGCGCGGCCACGTTCGTCGTCGCCGCTCCGTCGGCCGCCGACGTCTCCGAGGTGGGCGGTGGCGCCTTCGGCTACTCGGCCAAGGTCAGTCTCTTCGGCGGGCCCGAGCAGGCTCGGGGCCCGGCGCCGTCGGTGAGCCTGCCCGGCGGCGGGTCCGCCTCCCCGGTCACCGCCAGCGACCCGTCCGGAAAGGCGACGTTCGGTCCCGCCACCATCTTCGAGTCGGGCCCGCTGGCGGTGAGCACCAAGGGCACCACCGGCCCGAACGGGTCGGTCGAGAGCTCGGCCACCGTCACCGGGGTCCCCGGGGGGCCCGGCCCGGTGCTCTACGGCGAGCTCAAGAGCAGCTGCACCGCCAGGGAGGGCGAGGTGAGCGGCTCGGCCACGGTCACCGGAGGGACGCTCGAGACGAAGTACAACGCCGATACCCAGCAGCCCGTCGAGACCAGGCCGGTCCCCTCCAACCCGGCGCCCAACACCGAGTTCACCGGCACGATCGACCACGTGGGCGACCGTTTCAGGGTCGTCTACAACGAGCAGGTCCGCTCGGGCAACGGCATCACCGTCAACGCCGCCCACCTGTACCTTCTCGGCCCCAACGCGGTGGGCGAGCTGATCATCGGCCAGTCCCGGTGCTCGGCTTCGGCCGGGCCGCCTCGGGCGGCGGGATCGGCGCAGGCGACGACCACCACGAGGTCGCAGGGGAGGCCGGCGGCCGGGGCGACGACCACCACCCGGGCCGGTGGTGGTGGCCAGACGGGCGGCGGCTCGTCGACCACTGGGGACAACATGCCGAACACCGGCGCCGACGTCCTCCCGCTGGTGATCATGGCGTCCGCCTTCGTCGTCGCCGGGGCGATCGTCCTCGTCGACGACCCCCGACGGTCGCTGCGACCCAGACGTGGGCGTGGCCGGCCTTAGCGCCCTCACCCGGCGCCTCGACGTTGGAGCCGGCGGCACCCGCTGACCGGGGAGGCGGGGCGGTGGTGGACGACGCGCCCCCCGCCACCGGGCAGCCGGAAGTCGATCTTTCCCGCCGCCGGTCACGACGGCGGGCGTGGGCGGGCGCCCTCGCGTCGTACCTCGTGATGGTGATCGGCTTGGTGGTGCTCAACTTCCTGCTCCCGCGGGCCATGCCCGGTGATCCGATCGACGGGCTTCTCGCCACCGGCTCCAGCGGGTTCACCTTGGGCGAAGAGGCGCGGGCCGAGCTGGAGAAGTACTACGGCCTCGACCGCCCCCTTCCCGCCCAGTTCGTCCACTACGTCGCTCGGCTGGCCCACGGCGACTTCGGGCGTTCCATCGTCACCAACATGCCGGTGCGAGAAGAGATCAGCCGCCGCCTGCCATGGACGCTGCTCCTCGTCGTCGGGTCGGTGACCCTCGCCACCACCATCGGGCTCGTCGCCGGCGTGCACGCCGGCTGGCGACGCGACCGGCCGATGGACCGTTCGCTGATGGCGGGGCTGCTTGCCGTCCGCGAGTTCCCCCCGTACCTGCTCGCCTCCCTGCTGCTCTATGTCTTCGCCGTCAAGCTGGGTTGGTTCCCGCTCTTCGGAGGCGAGAAGCCCTTCGCCGAGTTCGGCATCGGTCGCAAGATCCTCGACATCGCCTGGCACGCCACCTTGCCGATCCTGGTGCTGACCGCCGGCCTCATCGCCGGCGCCTACCTCATGATGCGCGCCGGCATGGTGAGGGAGCTGGGTTCTGACTACCTGCAGCTGGGCCGGGCCAAGGGCCTGCGTCCCCGCCGCCTGAAGTACCACTACGCCGCCCGCAACGCCCTCCTCCCGGTGGTGAGCCTCACCGCCGTCGAGGTGGGCTTCGCCGTCAACGTGAACGTGCTGGTGGAACGGGTCTTCTCCTATCCGGGCGTCGGCCGCCTCATGTTCGACTCGATCGGCGCCCGCGACTACCCGACCATCCAGGGCACGTTCCTCGTCGTCAGCCTCGCCATCGTCACCGCCAACGCCTTGGCCGACCTGCTCTACCGGCGCCTCGATCCGCGGACGACGGCATGACGACCGCGGCCGCCCCTCCGGCCGAGATCCCCCTCGAGGGAGAGCCCCCCGGCCCGACGCCGCGGCGCGAGGAGAACCCGCTGCGTTCGCCCATTATGGTCATCGGGCTCGTGCTCGTCGGGCTCCTCGTCGCCATGGCCCTGGTCGCTCCTCTCGTCGCCTCCCACGACCCGCGGACCATCTCGGGCCAGGCCCTGGAGGAGCCGTCGGGCCGCCACTGGCTGGGCACCGACGTGCCCGGGCGGGACATCTTCTCCCAGCTCCTCCACGGGGCCCGAGCTTCCCTCGTCGTCGCGGTGGTGGCGCCCGTCCTCGCCCTCCTGGGCGCGGTTCTCATCGGCGTCCTTCCCGCCCTCGTCGGCGGAGCTACCGACATGGTGTCGAACCGACTGGTGGTGTTCCTGCTGGCCCTCCCCGGGATCCCCTTGTCGGTGCTGATCGCCTCGTTCGCCGGGGAGAGCGACCTCGCGCTGATCCTCGTGGTCGCCTTCGCCGGCGTCGCGCCTGTCGCCCGCATCCTGCGCAGCCAGGTCCTCGCCCTGCGCCAGAGCGGCTACATCGCCGCCGCCCGCGGCTTCGGTGGCGGCCCCCTCTACGTCATCCGCCGCCATCTCCTCCCCCCGCTGGGGCCGCTCCTCGTGGTGGCGTTCGTGTACTGGGCCAGCGTGTCCGTCGGGCTCCACGCCGGCCTCGCGTTCCTCGGCCTCGGCGACCCCAGCGGGGTGAGCTGGGGCCACATGCTCAACCGGGCCCTCGGACAGCCGAGCATCTACTTCAGCCCCATGTGGACCTGGTGGGTGCTCCCGCCCGGGATCGCCATCACCCTGGCCCTCCTCGGGTTCAGCTTCGTGGGCGTCGGCCTGGAGCCCACCTTCAACCCCCGCTGGCTGAGGTCGTCATGACGGACACCCCTGATGCGGTGACCCGGCTGGTCGTCGATCGGCGCCAGTTCCTCCTCGGCGCCCTCGGTGGTGTGGGGGCCCTCGTCCTCGGCGGGTGCGGCGGGAGCGAGGACGGCGGAGCCGGCGGCCGGCCCACCGTCCGCATGGTCCACGGGGCCGTCGGCTTCCCGTCGCCGTTCGCCGCCAACGGGGGCCCTGGCTACAACCAGATGATCCTCCTGTACGACACGCTGCTGTGGAAGGACGGCAGCGGCGAGCTGCTCCCGTGGTTGGCGAGGAGCGTCACGAGCTCCGACGACCACCTCACCTACACCTTCGAGCTCCGGCAGAACGTGAAGTGGAGCGACGGGAGGGACCTCACCGCCGACGACGTCGTCTTCACCTTCGACTACTACGCCCGCATCCCAACCGTCCCGCCGCCTGTCATCGGCCAGCCGCCCCGGGGGATTGCATCGGTGACCGCCAGCGGCCCGACCACCGTGGCGATCCGCCTCGGGGCCCCCGACGTGACGTTCCCCGCGCAGGTCGCGGGAACGATCCCGATACTGCCGAAGCACATCTGGGACGGCATCGCCGATCCTCCAGCGGCGCGAGACGTGAGTGTCCTCGTCGGGTCGGGCCCCTACCGGCTCACATCCCCGTACAACGGAGATACCACCCCGCTGCTCTATGAGGCCAACGACGGGTACT